>JASFSF010000332.1:0-3601 GCA_050114555.1 Ignavibacteria bacterium | reverse complement strand
CGGCTTGCAGGAGATTCAGCGATTTTTCCACACCAGCTTGATCTGGTTGATGTGTGGTCACCTAAAAGAATTTTTTGGAATGGTTGGAACCGGGCATTCAACCAGAAAGGAATTGATAAGGACACACTTATAAGCACAAACCTGGGCAGTTATAATACATTACTTGGTCAATCATTTACTGAAATTGCAGCCCGCAGCAGGAGTATGCACAAAAGTCAGGGTTTCGGCGATTCCGGTTGGAGAGCGAACTATTTAAATTATTATCTTCAAATGGATGGCCCACCCGCAAAATCCAATCTATTCAAGGGCATAGATATTTCCTGGAATAGAGTAGATAATTCTTCCGGTGTCAGCGATCTGATAGAAAAAGCCATAAATGAATTTGTTGAAGACAATCCTTCTGATATCATTCCAATATTACTTGATGCATATAAGAAAGTAAGTGATATAAACGATAATTTCTGGTCGCAAATAAAAGCAAGAGAAATTCTTGAACTTATCAGAGCCTGTGCGGGTATATGGATTGAAGCGGTTACAACTGAAAGAGTTTTTACACCCGGAAGTGATCTGGTAGTAAAAACAGGAATAGTAAACAGATCGAATTTACCGTTTAAACTTGAAGGTGTGTATGTAACCGATCAAATAGAAGATTCCCTACTTAATAAAATTTTATTCAAAGGTGAACTGGTAAACAGGGATAAAAAAATTCGCTTACCTGTGGATAAGGAAATTTCCCAGCCGTATTGGCTGAAGGAAGAAAGAAACGGAGAATTGTTTACAGTATCAGAAAAAAGCTTGATTGGGATATCTGAAAACCGATCTTCATTGACAGCTCATTTTCGCCTATCAATAGATGATACAAAATTAATCTTCAGCACACCTGTTTTATACAGAATAAATGATCCGACAAGGGGAGAAGTTTACAGTTCTATAGTTATTGCACCACCTGTAACAATCAACTTCGAAAATAATCTCTATCTGTTTTCAAATAATAGGAGCAGAAAAATTAACGTTACTGTAAAATGTAACAGCGAGCAGGTTGATGGAGTTCTTGAACTTAATGTACCGGATAATTGGATAGTAAATCCGGAGAATATTGATTTTAAACTTTCTTCAAAAAATGAGGAACAACAATTTACTTTTGATGTAACACCACCTTTCGGTGAAATGACCGGCAAAATATCAGCAAAGATAGTTATTGATGATAATGTTTATTCGAGAGGTATCAAAACAATTGAGTACGATCATATTCCTACTCAAACCGTATTTCCTGTGGCAAAATCAAAACTGGTTAAATTTGATAACGGTAATCAAGCTGTAAATAAAATTGGTTACATAATGGGTTCAGGAGATAAAATACCCTACTACCTGCGGGAGCTTGGATTTGATATAAATATTTTGGAGGACTCAGATTTTTCAAATGGTACATTGAACGATTATGACGCGATCATTTCCGGCATTAGAGCATACAATACCAATGAGCGAATGGAAATATACCAGAATAAAATCTTGGAATATGTAAACAACGGTGGTACATTCGTTGCACAATACAATACCCTGGGACGACTGTATGCTGAGCCAGGTCCGAATAATTTAATAATCTCACGTGACCGGGTAACAGAAGAAGATGCAGATGTAAAAATCCTGAATCCTAAGCATCAATTGTTTAATTACCCGAATAAAATTACAAAGAAAGATTTTGAGGGGTGGATTCAGGAAAGAGGATTATATTTTCCAAACGAATGGGACGCTGAATATGAACCGTTGCTTGAATTAAATGATAAAGGTGAAACACCAAAGCAAGGATCACTTCTCTTTACTGAATATGGTAAAGGAATTTTTATCTACACAGGTCTCTCGTTCTTCAGAGAACTTCCGGCAGGTGTACCGGGGGCTTACAAACTTTTCATTAATCTGATTTCTGCCGGAGCCTATGGTAAACAATAAATTCAATAAATCACCTGGCGATGAGTCCGCTGCCCCGTTACTGGGCTCCTGGAAGAAACTATATTTTTTAGTTTTTTCAACGCTGGTTATTTTAATAATCATCTTCTACTTTTTCACCAGGACCTTTGAATGAGTTACATCGACTGGATTGTAATGCTGGGGTTTATATCCTTTGTTGTTATTTATGGAATAGTAAAAACCAGAGGTACAAAAGATATGGATTCCTACATCCGAGCGGGAAGAAGAACTCCCTGGTGGACTATTACTCTTTCTATCATGGCTACTCAGGCAAGTGCGATCACTTTTCTATCCACCCCCGGACAAGCGTATGTGGACGGAATGCGTTTTGTACAATTTTACCTTGGACTCCCGATAGCAATGATAATTCTATCAATTACAGCAGTTCCACTTTACAATAAATTAAACGTTTACACTGCATATGAATTCCTGGAAAAAAGATTCGATCTTAAAAACAGAACATTGGGAAGTGTGTTGTTTTTATCTCAAAGAGGTCTTGCTGCAGGCTTTACTATTTATGCGCCGGCACTGATACTTTCCGTAATTCTCGGCTGGCATCTTGATATCACCATATTAATGATTGGTTTTGCAGTGATTTTTTACACAACTGTTGGCGGTACAATTGCGGTTAACAAAACTCACATTCATCAGATGATAATTATTACGATAGGGATGTTTATATCATTTGTTATGGTATACTTTCTATTACCTGATGATATTTCAGTAATTGATGCTGCATATGTTGCAGGTAAACTTGGAAAACTAAATGCAATTGATTTCTCATTCGATTTAAGTAACCGTTATACATTCTGGTCAGGTATTATTGGCGGAACGTTTTTAATGCTTTCTTATTTTGGCACCGACCAATCACAAGTTCAAAGATACCTGGCTGGTAGTTCAATAAGCGAAAGTAGAATGGGCTTACTTGTAAATGGACTTGTAAAAGTACCTATGCAGTTTATCATTTTATTCATCGGGGCAATGGTATTTGTTTTTTATCAATTCATTACTCCCCCTCTCTTTTTTAATCCTGTCGAAGAAGAGAATGTGAAAACAAGTATCCATTCTGAGAAGTATATCGAATTAGAGACTGAGTATAATAAAATTAATCAGCAGAAGCAGGAAAAAATTCGTGAAATGTTAGCGGCTGTAGAAGGCGGAACTGAAAACGAGATTGATGAAGTTACACAAGAATTAATCAAGAAGCAAAATGAAGCTACAACTATTCGTGAAGAAGCTATCGGACTAATAAAAGAGGCAAATCCAGATGCCGATACAAATGATACAAATTACATTTTCATAACATACATCACTTCATTTTTACCAATTGGGCTTATAGGCCTTGTTCTTGCAGCCATACTGTCTGCATCAATGTCCTCAACCTCAGCAGAACTTAATTCATTGGCTTCTACAACTGTAATAGATATATACAAAAGAATGTACAAGAAGGATGAAAGTGATAAGCATTATTTAAAAATTTCAAAACTCTCAACAATTTTGTGGGGATTTTACGCTATCATTTTCGCATTGTTCGCAAGTCAGCTTGGATCACTTGTGGAAGCAGTGAATATACTCGGCTCGCTTGTGTATGGAACTATCCTCGGAATATTTTTAGTGGCATTTTATTTCAAAAAGA
>JASFSF010000331.1:0-3616 GCA_050114555.1 Ignavibacteria bacterium | reverse complement strand
TATGATAGATCGCTTCGGGCAGCAATTCCAGCATATCATCGACTGTAAATGTTTTCACGATGTGTTCGATACCCAGATATTCAGCAACCTTTTTCGCCATTTCCATATCCGGCATACCTTCCATTCCAACAGTAAATGCCTTGATATCCGGTTTTTCTTTTGCAGCTAAGGCTGTAACAATACTCGAATCAATACCACCGGACAGAAATGTGCCAACTTCTACATCACTCATCATTCTTTTTCTAACAGCATAAGTAAGCAGAGAACGGCAAAGTGCCGTATCGGGTCTGGAAGTCTTTAATGCCGGTTCATAATATTGTTGAATTCCTTTCTCTTTTGTCCAGATACAACCTGGAGGAATGTCACGGATTCCTTCAGTTCCATGACTTACAAGAGCTTTTACTTCACTCGCGACATAAATGGTTCCGTTATCTTCCCTGTATGATAAAGGTTTTATTCCTAATGGATCGCGTCCTATAAGTGTTTTTCCTTTCCGCAGATCGAAAAGAATAAATGCAAACATTCCGTCAAGGAATTTAACTGCATCGTTGCCGTACTCTTCATAGAGATGAACAATAACTTCAGCATCTGAACCTGTTTGGAAATCATGATTGTCTGCAAGATCTTTACGAATGGAATTGTGATTATAAATTTCTCCGTTGCAAACTACGGCTATTGTTCCGTCTTCGTTGAATAATGGCTGGTCTCCTCTTTCCAGGTCTATGATAGAAAGGCGGTTAATCCCCATACTTCCAAATTGATCAAAACTGCGGAACTGCTGGCAATCCTCACCACGGTGTGTGGTTACTTCCAGCATCTCTTTTATTTCAAAGGACTGCTGCTCACCGATGACTCCGACTATACCACACATTCAAACTCTCCTAATCAATAGTTAATCTAATTGAATTATAAATATCAGATTGCATTACACCTTAACCATTTATGAACTATTAATCAAGGAAATGTTGATTTATTTAGCGATAAATGAAGAAAATGGAGTATTATTAAGGTTGGTCAGGTTTACAAAAGAATTATTTGATAAGGATTTGTGCTTTTTTGTGTAGCGGGCAGTTAAATTTTGTGATAGAGCATGGGGAGTTAATTAATTTTTATATCCGTAATTATAATCAGCAATTTTTGTTCTATAATCAAGGAATATTATTAATACAAGTATCTTCAAACCCTATTAGCTCGTATGATGAGATGTATAACTGTCAAGTAAATTTCTTATAACTTTCTGATACTGGCTTCCGTGTTTCTTTGCAATTTCCTTAAAGAACTCAATACTCGATCTGCTTAAATTAAGTGTAACTTTAACAGTATCTTCTTTAAAAGCCAGATCTTCAGGCCTGGGCAGAAAATCTTTTACAAGTTCTACTTTCCCTATTTTTTCGTCGCTATATTTTATTTTCTTTTTCATAAATCTGTTTTCCTTTTCTCCAGTAACCGGCTCCGATAATTCTAATTTTATTATTCCTGTATGTAAAACAAACTGTAACTATAATTTCATTGATCATTCCAAAACAATAATATCTATCTTCACTTTCACTATGTTCCAGGTCTTTTGCAATAATCCTATTTGTATCATTAAAAGCATATTGAGCTTCTTCAAAGGAAACATTATGTTTCTTCTGATTTAGTTTATTCTTCTTTTCATCCCATTCAAATGTTGTTTTCCCTGCCATAGCAATTTTCAATTTTTGATTGTATAATGTACATACTTTTATATGGCTTGTCAACCATATTTATTCATTACTCCAATGGAAGTCGCTCAGAGTGAAGTGGGATAATCCCGACTCCAAAAAAAATAATAACGGTTAATTAATGGGATTCCCGCCTTCGCGGGAATGACAACAGGAAATTATTTAGATAGTTTCTTTTACTCAAATTTAATCGTCATTCCCTTGAAAAAGGGCATCCCATAGTTATTAATGAGAGGCCCACTTTCGTGGGGATGACATTAACGTTATAAATAGTTGACTGAAGATTTTAATCAAAAATTGTAAACTAACCGCATCGAACTTGTCCGCCGAAACTTTAGTGTAGGCGGAGAGGTTTACCCGTCTTTGACGGGCGGTCAGATGTTATGTTAAAAAGTCTCATAAATTAATTTTCAACCGAAAATAATTTAATAAATAAAGGAGACTTACATTGAAAACAATAACATTTTCGTGATAGTAATTTTCGAAATTGTCAAACATTTATTTCCCTATATACATAACGACATTGTGGCTAAGGCACAGCCCAAGACGAGAATGCTGCTTAGAAAACAATTGCCGATGATTTAGCAAACTTTTCTTAACTTTACTCGAGACTACAGTTTGCTAGTTTATTAATTAGAACACTATTTTTAACAAGTTAGCCGACATAGAACGACTTACTCCAAAATTTATAAAATGGCGAGAGCGAAATCTCTGTCGCCTTGAATCCACAAGTTAGACATTTTACCCCCAAATAAATTTTGTGTGCTACAATATTATGCTATTGACTTTTTACTTTTTTAAGCGGTTATAAGCGAGATACTCTCATTTGTGTTTTTTTATTTTCTCTTCCAGTAAGTTTAATCTATTGGTAAATGAAATAATCCCTTTCTGAATCTGGCACGGGTTTTAATTTTTCAGTTTTTATAGCCAGATCATAGTTCTTTTTTGCTTTATCGTAATTACCCATTTTTTCAAATATTCTGACTATCAATAATATAGCCCAAGGTGACTGTGGATAGTTCAACTTAAATTGTTTGGCAATTTCCATCGCTTCCTTATACTTATTTTTTCTATTCAAGTCATTAATCAAATTCATAAATGCCCACTCAGATACTTTGATTTCATAGCCATAATTTTCAGACAATTTTGAAAAGTACTTTTTAACTGATTCATATCCTTCATTAATTTTTTCATAAGGCATCCGGTAATCGGAAAATAAAGATGCCAGTCCATCATACAAAGCTTTATATGGAACAAAGGAATGATCTTCTTCGGGAATCTCAACAAAATTAAATTGATAACCTTTAGGTAGTTTCTTTTTAATGATCGGTACAAATCCTCTTCTAACGGAACGGTCAATACTTCCTCCTTCTAGTGTTCCACAAGTAATTGTTAGCTTTTTCGGTGCGTACTCATAGTTCATAAAAATAGAATCAAACTTTGCTACATACATATCTTTATCCCACCATAAACTTGGACTAATTGCTAAATATGCCGAAAAGAGTTCGGGTCTTTTAGCAAAAGTATAAATAGTAAATAATCCGCCGAAAGACCATCCGGCAAGAATTCGGAAAGGCTGAGTTCTATAATTATTATTAATCTCCGGGATTAATTCATTTTCAAGAAATTTTAAAAATTTATCTGCTTTTCCACTTATCGGATAATACAAATTTCCAAGCTGATTTGGAGCATATGTAGGCGTATAATCTCTATTCCTATCGACATTTACAATAGCAACGACAATCATTTCTGGAATCGGATTATTATAAATATAACTACACTCTGAAAGAAAGTTGACCGCACTATTTACTTGCTGAAAGAAAAACTCTCCATCCAAAACGTACATTACAGGATACTTCATATCAGAATATTTATAATCCTGAGGCAATCGTATTAATATTTGTCTTTCCTCA
>JASFSF010000330.1:0-3627 GCA_050114555.1 Ignavibacteria bacterium | reverse complement strand
CTCCCAAATCGATAAGAATGAGAAAACTCTACCTCGATCCAACTGAGAGGAAGAGATTTAACCTATCAAATAAGAATTAGTTGTAATTGTAATTTTTAAATGTTTAATCTTTTTATTTTTTTCCATTTATTAATTTTTGTTTTTTTAACAATACTTTTTAATAGTTCTTCATCTCGTGCAATCACAAACCTATCACAACGCGAAGCTACATAAAGATTTATATCCCTAACTGTTTTTCTTTTAATATTAATATAAGAAAAACTATTTCCAGGAGCACCAATAGTGATACATTGTTCTTTCGAAAGAGGGATAATCATTGTTACTCCCTTTGTCTTAAGACCATATCCTCGAATACCAATTGGGAAACCCATAGGAGGTAGCAATACGAAAGGATTATCAGAAGTAATAAATGAAGTAATTTCTGGAGCTTGAAGAACTACCCAATTCAAATTAAACAACCAATCTTTATTATTCATAGAAAAATCAAGCATTTGTTTTAATGTAGTATTTCTATCCAAGATAATTTCAAATTGAGCATTTTGAGCATATTCATAAATGATTTCAGGGCTAACATTTAATGATTTACCAGTATCCGACTCATACTTTTTAATAAATTTCTTAGCTTGCTCTTTTGAGAAGATTAGATTCTTTATCGTCAAATCAGAAATGGTTTTTGCGATCTCATTCGATAATTTTTCATACTCAGGAACCCTATAAATGAAGAAGGATAGAAATAACGACATTATTCCCTTCCCTTCGTTACTTATTCTTTTCTCATTCTTAATGTCGGTAATAACAGGAATTACTCTTCCTTCCACATCCGATAAAATTTTTTCTACAGATGTATTCTTTTTCCCGTTTTTATCTATGAAAGAATAATAATCCTTTTCAATCGCCGTATTTATTGGAGTTTGTGCCCTAAATTCATTTCTTTGTCTATCATAAATCCATAATTTATCATCTTTTGTAAAACCTTTGAGATAAAACTTTGGTAAGTAATGGTGTCTTTTAGGTTCATCTCCCATTGTAAGTTCCTATAATGTATTATGACTAACAATTCTTGCTGATAGATATTTATTAAAAATTTCTTCAACAATTGAGGAAAGGAAATAGAAAACCAAAGTATCTGTTAGCAATTTAATTCAAATTCTTAGTTTGAATCAATTTCTTCATTAAAATCAAATAGATTAAAAATGCAACAGCAAAGCCCACAAACCAGGCATAATCATATAAGAAACTAACCTCAGGAATTATCAATCCTATTAACGCAACAAACACTCCGGCAATAAGCGCATAAACTGCTTTTAGATTAAATCCTTTCCTGTATTTATATTCTCCCTCAGGATTGTAGAGATCAACTGCACTCAGTTTTTTCTTTCTTACCAGGAAATAATCGCAAATTAAAATTCCGGCAATAGGTCCGAGAAAACTTGAATAACCTATCAGCCAGCCGAATATGTAAGCGCTGTAATCTGCAAGAAGTTTCCAGGGCATCATCGCAATACCGAGTACGGCTGTTATCAATCCCCCTTTTACAAAATTTATATAACGGGGAGCTACATTTGAAAAGTCGTTTGCAGGTGAGACGACATTTGCTGCAATGTTAGTTGTTAATGTTGCAATCATTAGAGAAACAAGCGCAATGGCAACAACCACCGGGTTTTCAAATTTTGAAAGAAGCACTACCGGATCCCAGATTGCTTCCCCAAATATTATCACTGTAGCAGATGTGACAGCTATTCCTATAAAAGAAAAAAGAATCATTGCGGGGGGCAAACCTAGCGTCTGACCTATAATCTGAGATTTCTGGCTTTTAGCATATCGTGTAAAATCAGGAATGTTCAGTGAAAGCGTTGCCCAAAATCCAACCATTCCTGTTAATGAAGGAATAAAAAACTTCCAGAACTCCCCCGTTGATTGAAACTTGCTGGGTTGGTCCAGTATCGGTCCAAATCCGCCGGCAGTTGTAAGCGCCCAGATCAGAAGTCCGACACCCACTAATAGTAAAAACGGAGCAGCAAAGGATTCAAGCCATCTTATAGATTCAATTCCTTTGACAATGAAATAAACGTTCACAGCCCAAAACAGAAGAAAACCGATTGCGGGGCCCCACGAAAAAATTGCCCATTCCGGGAGCAGGATTATTATTAATGAGTTAAATGCCTGCCCTCCAATCCATGTTTGAATACCAAACCATCCACAGGCTACAAGAGCTCTTAATAAAGCAGGAATGTTTGAACCTGTTGTACCAAATGAAGCTCGTGCAAGTACTGGAAATGGAACGCCGTATTTTGTTCCCGCGTGGGCATTTAACACCATTGGTATAAGAACAATTATATTTCCAAGCCCTATTGTGAGTAATGCCTGCCACCAGTTCATTCCACCGGCAATTAGCCCGCTTGCAAGCATATAAGTAGGAATATTAACACTCATTCCAATCCATAATGCGGCAATTGCATAGGTGCTCCAGGTTCTCTGTATAATTTTTGAAGGAGCAATATCACTATTAACTAATTTTTGATCAGAAAGTCCGGAAAGATCGGTTTCGACAAGTTCTGATTTAAATAAGCCAGTCATCTAATTCCTTTAACTCTTTGTATTACTTAACATACGTAAATTTATTAATACTATTTTGTAATAAACCGATTAATATAGTTTGGGTTGCTCTTTATAATCAGCAAAAAAAATTAAAAGACTCTTTCAGAATGACAGTTCAGAGATTCTTAGCCCCATGCTCCGGCATATGAGTCTCTTTTGAGAAAGTTTCCTCTCCCTGCCTTTCCTAGAAAGTTTTTGTTTTCAACAATGACTTCACCTCGTGAAAGAACAGTTTCCGCATTTCCTTTTATTTTCTTTCCCTCGAACATAGAGTAATCAACGTGCATGTGGTGTGTTTTTGCAGAGAGCATATGTTCAAAATCAGGATCCCAGATAACAATGTCTGCATCGGAACCTACTGCAATAGTCCCCTTCCTGGGATACATACCAAACATCTTTGCAGGGGTAGTTGAAGTTAATTCTACCCACCTGTTAACCGAAATTCTTCCTTCATTAACACCACCCTCAAACAGTAGTTGAAGACGATGCTCAATTCCCGGACCACCATTTGGAATTTTTGTGAAATCATCTATGCCTAACTCTTTCTGTTCTTTAAAACAGAACGGGCAGTGATCGGTGGATACAACTTGAAGTGTATTTTTCTGAAGGCCTCTCCATAATTTATCCTGGTGCCATTTTTCTCTAAGCGGTGGTGTGAATACATATTTAGCATCTTCAAATCCAGGTTTACCCATATCATCTTCTATGGATAGGAAGAGATATTGAGGACAGGTCTCGGCATATGCAGGTATTCCCCTGTCTCTGGCTTCAGCAACTTTTTCAAGAGCATCATTGCAGGAAAGATGAACAATGTATATTGGAGCTCCAGCCATTTCAGCTAAAGCTATCGATCTGTTCACAGCTTCGCCTTCTGCCGTTGTAGGGCGTGAAAGTGCATGATATATTGGAGCAGTTTTTCCTTCAGCAAGTGTTTGCTGAACAATCAGATCGATAACATTTCCATTCTCGGCATGCATACATACAATAGCACCGGTCGTTGATGTGTGTTTTAAAGCATTGAAGATTGTC
>JASFSF010000329.1:0-3630 GCA_050114555.1 Ignavibacteria bacterium | reverse complement strand
ATTTTACCGAACTTAAATACAACAATGAAAAAAACTAATGAAACGAATTTTCACACAGCCTCACAAAGAGAAGGGGTGTTTAAAAGTCCCTCTCTTTTTAAGAGAGGGATTTAGGGTGAGTTGATTATAAAATCCATTAAACTAAATAAATCATTTATTAATAAAAGGAGTAACAAAATGTTAAAACAACTTGTAATCACAATCACACTCGGTTCTTTCCTGGGTGTCTTTACAATGGCACAGGATCAGACAACTTGTGAGAAAACTGAAATGAAAGAATGTGCAAAAAGTTGCTGTGAAGGTCACGGAACTAAAACAAGTATGACGGTGGCTCATACAGAAATGGATAGCACACATACAGATCATAAACATCATCAAATGAAATCAACTGCAACTGAAGAGATTTCAACCATTCGTGAAGGAGTGATTGATCTTGGAGCTATTGATGAGAATGAAGACGGAATGGTTTTCCAGGATCAGATGTGTTGGAATGTTATTTCAGATGAGGCGGGAGAATGTCCGCAGTGCGGAATGACATTAAAAGAGGTTTCACTTGAGAAAGCCAAAGAAAATCTTGAGAAGAATGATTATCAAGGGCAGTAAGAATTTAAGCTTAATTAAAAATTCGTTTAAGCAAACAATGTTAATGGAATAGTTTGTTTTAAATCTCATATCGGGTAAATTGTATTAAATGTTCGTATTAACTAAAATTTTATTTATTGAAGAAATTATTACGCACAGCATTCATACTCAGCCTGATAACAATTTTCTATAATGTTATTGAAGGTATTATTTCGGTTTACTTTGGTTCAGGTGATGAAACACTTGCATTACTAGGATTTGGAGTTGATAGTTTTGTAGAGGTCATTTCAGGAACTGGCATAGCCCATATGATTTTAAGAATGAGATTTTCAAAAGTTGTAACACGTGATGCATTTGAGAAGACTGCACTCAGAATTACAGGAACAGTTTTTTACATTCTAACTGCAGGATTAATTGCTGGATCTGTTTTAAACATAGTTAATGATGTTAAACCCGAAACAACTGTTCCCGGGATAATCATTGCTGTAATATCAATTGCAACAATGTACTGGCTGATGACTTCAAAATTAAAGGTTGGTAAAGCTTTAAAATCTGATGCAATAATTGCAGATGCAAACTGTACAAAAACTTGTTTCTACCTTTCATTCATTCTTCTTGGCGCAAGCGTGCTGTATGAAATATTTGGGGTAGCGTATTTCGATATAATCGGTTCCCTCGGGATTGCATATTTTGCCTTTAAAGAAGGTAAAGAAGCGTTTGAAAAAGTAAAAACCGGAAACCTTGCTTGTTGTGATGATGATTCTGGAGTTGAAGTCTCACCTGATTAAAATCATTTTTTTCAGATTCAAATTATTTAACAAGATTCTTGCAGAATGACGGAGAGAAATTCTGCCTGAGTATAGTGAAATAAACAATTCATATTATTAGTTTACAAGCCCAAATTATTAACATTACAATATTGGAGTTTTTATGACATCCGGCTTCCTGAACAAGTTATTTGTTTCAACTCTTTTAGCAATACTCATGATTTCTATCAATATCTTTCCGCAGAAAAATGAGGATAGAAAATTTGATTGGGAAGGCGGACAACCTGATGGATGTACTACCGTAATGGTTGGCAAACTTGCAAGCTTTGACGGATCAGTAATGACTTCACATACTGATGACAGCCACAGAACTCGTTCCTGGATGAACATAGTTCCACCCAAAACCTACAAACCAGGCGAGATGAAAATAATTACAAGAAGAGAAAATGACGATACTAAGAAGATGCCTACTTACAAACTTGTTCCAATAGGTGAAATTCCCCAGGTAGAAAAAACATACGGTTATATTAATACAGCTTATCCGTGCATTAATGATCAGCAGCTAGCAATTGGTGAAACAACATTTGGCGGGACTGAAAAAGTAAAATCGGATACCGGATTAATCGACTGCCAGAGACTAGTAGAGTTAATGCTTGAAAGAACTTCAACTGCACGGGAAGCAATAGAGTTGGCACGAGTCCTTCTAAAAAAATACGGCTGGAATGATTGGGGTGAAATTTTAACAATCGCCGATCCAAAAGAAGCATGGGTGTTTGAAGTTCTTGGTTCCGGTCCCGGAAAAGTAGGAGCTGTTTGGGTTGCACAACGAGTTCCGGATGAACATATTTTTGTTGCGGCAAATGGAAGCAGGATTAGAAAAATTGAAAAGGATAATCCTGATTTTTTTAAGTACTCAGAAAACGTTTTTGATGTGGCTCAGGAATATGGCCTGTGGGATCCATCTCAGGGTGAACTGGAATTTTGTTACGCATATGACAACAGGAATTCATTCTCTACACGAAGAAGAGAATGGCGAGCATTTGATCTTTGTGCACCTTCGCTTGAACTTCATCCTAACTCTGAGAATTTTCCTTTCTCAGTAAAGCCTGATACTTTAGTTACTCTGGAAAAGATGGTGGAAATCTTCCAGGATTACTTTGAAGGAACAGATTATAATTTTGTTAAGAATATAACTCAACCTAATGAAGCGGGTAAGGATACTATTTCACCTTATGCAAATCCGTTTATGCCTTATGATATGAACAAATTATTTAAGATAAACGGTGGCTGGGGTTGGCTTGGTGAAAGAACAATTGCACGTTGGTATACAATGTATGCAACAATAATCCAGTGCAGAGATTGGCTCCCGAATGAAATTGGCGGACTTGTCTGGTTTGCCCTCGATAATGTTGCAACTTCAATTTATGTACCTATGTATTCTTGTGTTACCGAAGTACCCATATATTATTCCACCCCTGGCAGAGTTAATGGTTATACTCATAATTCCGGCTGGTGGGCATTTAACCGGTTGAGTACTCTGGCAGCACAAAGATGGGGAGATATGCGCTACGATGTAAGAGAAGTGTGGGATCCCTGGCAGGCTGAATTGTTTGCCAACCAAGCCGATATTGAACTTAGAGCACTTGAACTTTTTAAAAATAATCCGAATGAAGCTGTTGAATTCTTAACAAAGTATTTTAATGAATGGGGAAATAAAGTAGTTGAAAAAGCCTGGCAGCTTGGTGATGATCTGTGGACAAAGTATGACGAAAAATTCTAATCTTCTTAACGTTGATTTAAGGATAATAAAATATTTTTGGATTAAGTGGATTCACTAACCGGAAGATGAACAACTTTTAAGATTAACAGATATTTTACAAGTTTTTCTAAATCTATTAGGTTCAAATTTTTATTGGGTGTACCGTAACATTTATTCTCAAATTTTCCGTTTGTAATAATAAATGAATTGATATTTTTTCTCACCTTATGTATTGCTAAAAATTGATTTATTTTATCGACTGAGATCACCTCCCCTGAAATAAATCTACAGTATAACTGGTTAATTTTTCTCTCAGGATCAGTCAGACTCATTAAATCAAATGATGAACCTTCTTCATAATCCAGGAATTCAATGTTCGAATAACCCAACGCTGAGAAAAATGTTGATAAAGTATCCTTTAAATCTGCGGCAGAGGCATTATTGAGCCAATTATATGTATCATTAAAATGCTGCTTATATTCTTGCTGATTATCCTCGATAGGTAATCCAAACATTTCCACC
>JASFSF010000328.1:0-3634 GCA_050114555.1 Ignavibacteria bacterium | reverse complement strand
TTTGATAAGTGCAGAAAGAGGTTTACAGATTTTGGGAGA
Organism: Ignavibacteria bacterium; assembly: GCA_050114555.1. Classification (GTDB taxonomy): domain Bacteria; phylum Bacteroidota; class Ignavibacteria; order Ignavibacteriales; family Ignavibacteriaceae; genus BMS3ABIN03. Next base: position 3,595 of record JASFSF010000328.1, on the reverse strand, counting down.
GAGTATGGTGATTTTGGCATTATAGTTTAAAAGTACCTCTACTTTTCGCAGTGCAACTTCACCACCTCCGACTACGAGACAAGGTAATTTTCTTAAGTTTAATAGAGCTGGAAAAAAGACTGAATTATTACTTTTCCTCATAATTATCCACAATTTACTACCTAAATTTTGAGAATGAATAGAAGAAATTCAACGAGAAATATATGTTTGTAGTCAGATTGTTGTTCATTATTTGTAGAGTAGATAGTTGCTATTTGGCTAATTTCTACAATAATGAGCGGATCAAGGAATCACGGGTGGCAATTACTGTTGTTGATAAAGTCATCATTCTGTATTACCTCTTATCAAAAAGTGTTCAACAGTAATTGGGAATGTTAGGAAGTATGTTTTAATTTAATAATGATAAAATTACTTTTACTTCAATCTATTTTATCATTATCAGTGAATTAATCATTCCTTCATATTAAAAGAGCCATCACCATGAGAAATACATTTACCATTTTAGTATTCAGCTTTTCAATAGCTTTTTCGTTTTGCTTTGCTCAAGATAATTTTGAGCAGGAATCGTTAAAGAATATTTCTCTTACCGGATTATCTTTTAGAAGTATAGGTCCAGCTATCACCGGTGGAAGAACAATAGACATAGCCGTTAATCCATTTGATCACAGCGAATATTTTGTGGCATCCGGTCATGGATCGCTATGGAAAACAACAAATAGCGGAATAACTTTTTCACCTGTTTTCGATGGGAATAAATCATATGCTATTGGGTCGGTTGAAATCGATCCAACTAATCCTAATATAATTTGGGTTGGAACAGGCGAGAATAATAATCAGAACAACGTTATATATGGTGATGGAATTTATAAAAGCGAAGACGGTGGAAAGAGCTGGAAGAATATCGGACTTGAGCAATCCGAACATGTTAGTGGAATTGCAATTGATCCAAACAATCCGAATGTTGTTTATGCTTCAGCAATGGGTTCTTTGAGGAATGCAGGTGGTGATAGAGGTATATTCAAAACTACCGATGGAGGTAAAACCTGGAAGAATGTTTTGAACATTAGTGAATATACGGGTTGTTTCGAAGTTCATATGGATCCAAGGTATTCTAACATTCTTTACGCATCAGCTCACCAGAGAATGAGAAAATTATACACAGGAGTTTACGGTGGACCTGAAAGTGGAATTTATAGAACTACAGATGCCGGCAACACCTGGGAAAAGATGGAAAGAGGTTTACCGGGAGGTGACATGGGAAGAATTGGAATGTCGATATCACCTGTTAATCCTGATGTAATCTATGCAACTATTGAAGCGACAAGCGATGAAAAAGGTATATATCGCAGTTCCGATAGAGGAGTAAGCTGGAGTAAACAAAGCGGTTACATATCATCCTATCCATTTTACTTTCAAAAATTGTATTGTGATACTAAGGATGTAAACCGGGTTTACAGCGATGATATTTTTATTCAGGTTACAAATGATGGAGGAAAAACATGGAGCAATCTTGGTGATGATAAAAAACATGTCGATAACCATGCAATATGGATAGATCCGGATAATAATGAGCATCTTATCGCCGGTTGTGACGGTGGTGTTTATGAAACTTATGATCAGGGGAAAAACTGGGATTTTAAAGCTAACATTCCTATTACAGAGATTTACAAAATAACAACCGACAACTCACTTCCGTTTTATAATGTCTATATAGGTACGCAGGATAACAATAGTCTTGGCGGTCCTTCCAGAACAATTAATTCAAGCGGAATTTTAAACCAGGATTGGTATTTTACCAATTCCGGCGATGGCTTTGAAACACAGGTAGATTGGAAAGATCCCAAAATCATTTATTCACAATCTCAGTTTGGCGGACTTGTACGATTTGATAAGAAGAGCGGGGAAAATCTTTTTATTAAACCGCAGGATTTTGCTGATACAGCATATCGGTTTGATTGGGATGCAGGATTTCTCCTTTCGCAACATAATAATAAAAGACTTTACTTCGGTGGCAATAAACTTTTACGCAGCGATGACATGGGAAGTACCTGGATTGAGATCAGTCCCGATCTTACACGCGGTGTTCCGAAAGAAATGCAGAAACTTATGGGACAAAGCTGGAGTATAGATCAGCTGGCAAGAAAAGGAAGTATGGCTCAAATAGTCACAATTGCTGAATCTCCAATTGATGAAAATATTTTGTATGTCGGCTCAGGTGATGGTTTAATTCATTATACAACGGATGGCGGAAAGAACTGGCAAAGATCCACAGTTCAAGGTTTACCTGAGTATGCGAGAGTTCATCATATTGTTGCTTCACATTTCGATAAACTTGTTGCTTATGCAGCCTGCCACAATTATAATGGCGGTGATCGTTCTCCATATCTTTATAAAACTGTAGATGGCGGTAAAACATGGTTTAAAATAAATAGCAACTTGCCAACGGAAGGATGCACATATTCAATTGCTGAAGATCATGTAGAAAAGAATTTGTTATTTACCGGCACACAGTTTGGAGTTTATTTTACAAACGATGGCGGTAAGGAATGGATCCAATTACAAAGCGGAATACCACCTGCAACTGTAATGGATCTTGATATCCAGAGAAGAGAAAACGATCTTGTAGTTTCAACCTTTGGAAGAGGAGTTTATATTTTAGATGATTATTCACCTCTTCGTAATTTATCTCAAGAGACTCTAAAAAAAGATGCTGAGATATTTCCAATTAAAGATGCACTCATGTTCATTCCTGCAAATCCATTTGGATTCAGGGGCGTGGGATTCCAGGGTGCAAGTTTCTATTCAGCCCCTAATCCGGATGTAGGCGCGGTGTTTACATATTATCTGAAAGATGAGATAAAATCATTAAAAGAAAAAAGAAGGGAGTCAGAGAAAGAAACTGTAAAGGAGGGAGGCGATATTAAATATCCTCTTTATGAACAATTGAAAAAGGAACAGGAAGAACCTGATGCTTATTTGCTTTTCACAATCAATGATGAAAATGGAAATGTCGTAAGAAAAATAAAAACTAATCCCCGGAAGGGAGTGAATAGGATTGTTTGGGATTTTCGGTATAACGTATTCACACCCATATCTTTAACTCCTTTTGATGATACTGTCCCGTGGAATGAACCGGATAGAGGGTATATGGTAGTTCCCGGGAATTACAATGTTTCACTTAGCAAATTTGAAAACGGTGCTTTCACCGAATTGGTTCCACCCAAAAGATTTACATGTAAACCATTAAACATTACAAGTTTGCCAGCTGAGGATAAACTGGCGCTGGATAATTTCAATAAAAAAGTTGCAGAACTTACCAGGGCAATATCAGGAGTGGATGCTTACCGTAATGAACTGGTTGATAAATTGACCTACTTGAAAAAAGCTGTGATCGAGTCTGCTGAGGTACCTGTAGAAACATATAATGATGTTCTTTCTGTTGAGTTGAACTTGAAAGAATTGAACAGGTAATTAAATGGTGACGGGCTTAGAAGTAGGTATGAAGGTGCTTCACCGACCTCACTTAAAGAACGTATGGAATTAATTACAGGTGCACTATGGAGTACAACTGCATCACCAACAACGACATTTCAAA
>JASFSF010000327.1:0-3674 GCA_050114555.1 Ignavibacteria bacterium | reverse complement strand
GGAATGATATTAACCGGAGTGGCTTACATTATAATGGTATTAGGTGTTACAGGATTACCATCAATGACAATACTTGGCGGTGGATCATCTTCAATAACGGTCTCACCTTACTGGTTAATGAGCACATATTTTATGCTGACTGTTGCTGAACTTCATTTAAGTCCAATGGGATTGTCTTTTGTTTCGAAAGTTTCTCCGCCTAAAATTAAGGGACTGATGATGGGCGGCTGGTTTGGTGCAACTGCTGTTGGAAATTATCTATCAGGATTTGTAGGCAGGTTTTACCAGAACTGGGAACTCTGGCAGTTCTTCCTGCTGCTTGTTATTACATCTTTCTTCGCAGCATTATTGCTTAGAATATTTTTAAAGAAGCTGAAACACGCAACAGAGTAAAGCAAGTTAACCCCGCCAAGGCGGGGTTTCTTAATTTTAAGAAGGAATTTATTAATTGATATTACTTTATCAATAAATGTCAATCTGGCTCAGAAACTAAAGCCTGAAATTATGATCAGCATCCAATGGTTGGTTAACTTGATTTCCTTCTAAAGGGTACCCCAATTTTTCCCATTCTTCCAAACCACCGGCAAACCTGCTAACGTTTGTAAATCCATGTTCAATGAGTTGACGATATGCAGCAATACTAGCAAGACATCTTTCATTAACACAATAAATCACTATTTCATCCGATGGATCAATAACTCCAACTATGCCTTCCTTTGAAGAAATATTCAATGATCCAGGTATGTGTTTTGCTCTGAATCCCATTTCGTGAAAGGTCATGACTAACTTAAAATTATCACGACGATTAATCTTCTCCTTCAGTTCGGGGCCAGAAATTATTTTCATTTCGCTATCCATTTTTTATTCTTAATACCTGATTGAATTTTTGTCGAAATAAATTTGTTCTTTATCCCTGCACGATAACACTCAATATTAATTTTTTCATTATTCATATTCAACTCAACCGATTCAACAACTTCGAGTAATAATTAATCTAACATAGTGTTACGCAATAATTTTAGTGACTGGGGGAAATTTTATACAGATAACGGCATTCCAGGTTGACGACTAGATCTTTATCCCTGATCTACTCAAAAACTAAAATCCTGTGATAAATAAAATCGAAGGAAAATGTTTTGGATCCTGTTTTCCTTTCGATGTATTCTGTTACTTTTTCCAAACGTTTTGGAATCGAGAGAATTTTTTCCTGTGCTTTTTTGGCAATATCATTTAATCCCGTTAAAAGTTCTATCTCCCAGAACTTAATTACTTCTTCAACTATTTTTTTATAATCACGTGGACCATAGATACCGACTCTTCTGACAACATCCGCCATCTCGCGGAAATTCGGCATAGAAATCCCCGGCATATCAATAGCCGGCATTATTTCGGCAGCAGATTGAAGTGCACGATCAGGATCAAGGTTCAAAATTTCTTTAAAAACATTTCTGTAAAATGTATAATGTTTTGCTTCATCGGCTGCGATGTTGTTCAATATCCCGTTGAGCACCGGTTCGTTTTTAATTACTAGTTTTCCCGTGTTTTTATGCGAAACCTGTGTCGCTCTTTCCTGTAAAGTTGTATAAACAAAAACCCTGTAGGGATCTTTATCCCAATCAGGATTAAAGCCGGATTCCAGATAATGAAACTGCATCATTTCAATTTCTTTAAAGCTGAATAAACGAGCATCGCGTACATAATCTCTCAAAACTCCACCGTGCCTGTCTTCTTCTGCAGTCCACATATTATTCCATTTAGACCAGAAACTCCTGTCACCAAGATGCTGGGCGATTATTCTGTGAAAATGCGGCAGCCCCTCCTCAGTTAACAAGTTTAACGCAGTTGCAACACGAACGGAATCATTTACTCCTTTAACTCTTTCCCGTAATTTTTTAATGTTGCTTTCCCGGTCATCACTCATTTTTTCACTTGCAGGAAGAAAATCCGATGAGAACCATAACTTTCGTTTGGCAACGTGCGAATTGATCCACTCTTTTACTTTTGATTCAAGATGATTTAATACTTCTATCTTGCTTTTGATTTCATTTGTTTCGGTGTCTTCCCGGGTTATCAAAATTTCCATTTTTGTACTGTATTAATTAATAGTTAACGATTATTATGATTTTCTCTGGACGGTTAAATCACTCACATTAGATGTGATATCTGCGGATTCCTAAGAGAAATGCAAAATTTATGAATTCCGACATTATAATAGAGATGTTTATGCTTAAATAAAAGTAATATACTAAAGCATAAAGAGGTTATACATTTAAATTACAATTCAGGAGGTCTACTGAAGCATTAGCACTTCAATCAATCGGCTTTTCTTTCATAGGTGTGGTAGCAAAAAGGTCATCATAAAATTTTTGGGCATAACTCTCCTGCAGTTCTTCAATTCTATTTTACTTAATAGCAAGAGTGATTCTCCAAGTCTGGGAACTCTGGCTGTATTTCCTGCTGCTGGTTATAACTTCCTTCTTTACAGCTTTGCTCCAGCGAATATTTATGAAGAAACTGAAACACGCAACAGAGTAAAACTAAATTAATCCCACTTCGGCGGGATTTTTTTTGAAACCTGTGAATGGTAAACTTAACATAATTTTACGACTCCAATCACAATAAAATTTATCTAGAAATTAGCCTGCAAAAGAAGCTTCATTTTATGTAAATTTGTCTGGAAATAATAAGCATTATTATAATTATGCAATCGGACCATAAAAAAGTAGTTGTGCTCGGTGCAGGCATATCCGGGCTTACAAGCGCATACCTCCTTAGCAAAGAAGGATTCGAGGTTACTGTACTGGAAAAAAACGACAAAGTGGGTGGCTCCATTGAAACTGTAATTGAAAACGGACTGCTCTTCGACCGCGGACCGAATAGTGCACTGGAGACTACCCCGATCATTGCTCAGCTTGTTGAAGAGCTTAACCTGAAAGATCAGTTTGTTTATGCAAGTAAAAAGGGGAACAGAAGATATATATTAAAGGATAACAAGCTTCATCCCCTGCCGATGTCTCCGCCTGCGTTTATACGAACAAAACTGTTTTCAAGATCGGCAAAGTTCAGATTGATGAAAGAGCCGTTTGTTAAGCGGTCGTTAGACGGATATTATCAAAGTATCTCCGATTTCGTTACAAGGAGACTGGGACAGGAATTCCTGGATTATGCCATAAATCCTTTTGTAGCAGGAGTTTACGCCGGCAATCCGGAAGATCTGAGTGTTAAATCCGCATTCCCAAAATTATATGCGCTCGAAGAAGAATACGGAGGATTAATTGTCGGAACAATCAAGAGCATTCGCAAAAGAAAAAAGCGAAAAGAAAAATCGAAGCAAAGCGCAAAAATGCTCTCGTTCAAAGACGGGATGAAGGTTTTTCCGGAGGCAATTGCAAACCATCTTGGCGAAAAAGTAAAGCTGTCCTGCCGGATTACCGAAATTAAAAAAACCAATGATGGCAGGTACGGTGTTATCTTCAACGAAAATGGTAAAACCTCAACAATTTTTACTGATGTTGTTCTTTCTACCGTTCCATCATATAATGCGGCAGAATTATTCGCGCATATGGATGAAAAAATTCAGAAACATCTCGATTCGGTATTCTATCCTCCCGTATTGGTTTTATACCTTGCTTATAATAAAGAAGATGTTGGTCAGTCATTGGATGGATTTGGTT
>JASFSF010000326.1:0-3675 GCA_050114555.1 Ignavibacteria bacterium | reverse complement strand
CACTTCTGGTTTCGGTAATTCCAAAAAAAGACTTGTTTTCAACATTCGGTTTATAATTTGGTGGTTCTCTGAATACTACCTGTCCGGATAAAAATCCACAAAAAAACAGCATAAATAATATGCTGATTGCACGAAATTTATGTTGGAAAAATAGCATGCCGGGAGTGTAACCTTAGTATTTTTGAAAACCTGCAAATATACTAACGAAATGAGGCGAAATCAATGTAATTTACCAATGAATAGTGCACAACATCAGCAATATATCAGTTATAATTTATTATAGCAGAACACATTAAGCAGACGCAATTATGCCCAGGAATGAATCTGCTTTTAAACATGCTCCTCCAACAAGTGCACCATCGATATCAGGACGTGATAACAGAGCTGATGCGTTTTCCGGTTTGACACTTCCCCCATATTGAATGATTATTTTTCCTGCAGCTTCCGGTGAATACAGATCGCCGATTATACCCCTAATAAACTGGTGTACTTCCTGTGCCTGGTCCGGTGTAGCTGTTTTCCCCGTTCCAATTGCCCATACAGGCTCATAAGCAATAATTATATTTCCAATTTCATCAGCAGTAATACCCTGCAAACCATTAATTAATTGACCTTTCACAATATCGTTCGTAATCCCTGTTTCCCTTTGCTCCAATAATTCACCTAAACAAAATATAGGTTTCAAATCACAGCTGATTGCCTTTCTGATTTTCTTATTAATGAATTCATCTTTTTCGCCAAAGTATGTTCTTCGCTCCGAATGCCCTATTATAACATAATCACATCCGACAGCTTTCAACATTCCTGCAGATATTTCCCCGGTGAATGCACCATCATCTTTAAAGTACATATTCTGGGCACCAAGTTTTACATTTGTATCTTTTATTAATGAATAAACTTCATTTAAAGAAGTGAACGGAGGACAAACAATTACATCGCATTTATCATCATAACCTAAACCATTTAATATTTCAGAGACAAGTTTTTGTGATTCTCCAAGATCATTATTCATTTTCCAGTTACCAGCAATTACACTTTTTCTCATGTTTGCCTCTTACGTTAAGTTCACATAAAATTACTTTAATTAACTTACTAAATGATCATTAGTTCTTCAATGAGCCAGATTAATTTCCTGTATCAGTATTAAGAAAATAACACATCAAATTAATGGATTTCGTTAACCATAATTATTTTGGTAAAATAAAAAAACATACTTTTCATGTATCGATAAGATTCATTTTAAAATGAAAAGAAAATCAATTCCACTCCAGGTATTTATTCTCGGGCTTGTAAGCTTGTTTACAGATATGGCAAGCGAGATGCTTTACCCTGTAACTCCTATTTTTTTAACTGTTGTACTCGGTTCTTCAATGGCAGTAGTTGGCATGATTGAAGGAGTTGCAGAAATTACCGCCGCATTGTTAAAAGGATACTTTGGAAACTTATCCGATAAGCTTGGAAGAAGATCCATCTTTGTTGTATTAGGTTATGGGCTTTCCGCAATAGCTAAACCTTTGCCGGGAATTTTTCCAACTATTTCCGCTGTTGTTACTTCACGGACAACAGACAGGATCGGAAAAGGAATAAGAACTGCACCGCGCGATGCATTACTTGGAAGTTATTCGGATGGGAACAGCGGGGCAATCTTCGGTTTCCACAGGGCTATGGATACTATTGGTGCTGTTATCGGACCTCTCGCTGCTATTTTCTTACTCTATCTTTTCCCGAATGATTTCCAATTAATTTTTCTCGTAGCATTCATACCTTCTTCCTTAGCCATATTTTTTACTCTGTTAGTTAAAGATAGAAAGGTTCCGGTTAAAGAAAGAATTAAGGGAAGTTACCTTGATTTCTGGAAAGCTGCGCCACCACATTATAAAAAACTTCTGATTCTTATTACAATATTCTCATTTGTAAATAGCAGTGATGTTTTCCTGATTCTTAAAACCAGGGACATTTCAGAATCAAGTATGCTGGCAATTTTTGGTTATGTATTTTATAATGTGATTTATGCGGCCGCATCCTATCCGCTCGGCAGGCTATCGGATACATATGGAAAAAATATAATCTTTGGTGGTGGAATTTTAATTTTCTCAATAGTTTACTTTGGTTTTGCTTTGTTGACCCAAACATATTTTATATGGATTCTCTTTACTTTTTATGGATTGTTCTCCGCTGCCACCGAGGGTATATCAAAAGCATGGGCTTCCGATTTAGTGTCTGATGAAACTCGGGGTAGTGCTATTGGCTTATTAACCATGCTATCCGGTTTTACTATTATGCTCGGTTCAATCACCGCTGGATTTTTGTGGGATGAATATGGTTCACATGTTCCTTTTCTATTATCAGCCGTGGTGAGTTTTATTGTAGGCATTATTATATTCTTAATGAGGAAATAAAGATTAACTAATTGAACTAATAAGGGATCGCAGTAATTGTATCAATTAGAATAATCTATAGCCTCATTCCCCTCTTTCCATCAAATTAGCTATTTTACCATTTGATTTTTGAAAGTAATAACTCTTGACAAAGGAAAATAAAAATATCGCGGTAGTTGCGTTGAGCGGCGGATTAGACAGTTGTGTGACCGCAGCAATTGCCAGTGCAGGATATCAGCTTGCCTTTGCTCATATTAACTATGGTCAAAGAACAGAGGCACGGGAGTTGAAAGCATTCAATGATATTGCTGATTTTTATAATGTAAAGAATAGGCTTGTTATTGATTATTCACATCTTGCTGATATTGGCGGTTCATCTTTAACTGATAAAAATATTGAAGTTTCGGAGGCGGATTTAGCTAATAAGGAAATACCCGGTTCATACGTGCCTTTCCGGAATGCTAACATTCTCTCTGCTTGTGTTAGCTGGGCCGAGGTTTTACGGGCGAATGCAATTTTTATTGGAGCTGTAGCAGAAGATTCTTCAGGTTACCCGGATTGCCGACCTGAATTTTTCGTATCATTTGAAAAATTGATAGATACAGGTACAAAGCCTGAAACAGAAATTAAAATTGTTACGCCGGTTATAATGATGTCCAAAGCAGATATTGTAAAAAAAGGATTTGATTTAAACGCACCATTACATTTAACATGGTCTTGCTATAAGAACGATGAGAAAGCTTGCGGAATATGCGATAGTTGCGCTTTACGTTTAAGAGGTTTTGAACAAGCCGGGTTTGAAGATTCCATTGAATACGAAATAAAACCATCATACGATAGTTAAAAACAACTAATAGGTTCCTGGCATTCATTGAAATATTAATCTGAATTTATTAGATAATATAATTAAGAAGGTAAATATGAAAGACAAAATTCAACTTCTAGAATCGTTTGAAAATGAATATAAGGACAGGAATTATAATATCATTCACACAGCACCTGAATTTACATCATTATGCCCTAAAACCGGCCAGCCGGATTTTGCAACTATTGAGATCGAGTATATTCCCGATGAGCTCTGCATTGAGTTGAAATCGTTGAAACTATACCTGAACTCATACCGGAATGACGGCGTTTATTTTGAAAGCGTTACTAATAAAATACTCGACGATCTCGTCTCCGTATGCAAACCCCGTTACATGCTGGTAACTGCCGAGTTCAATGTGCGCGGTGGAATTTCATCAATTATTGAAGCTGAATACGAAAGTGAAGAGTTGTTTGATAATGAATGAGCTAC
>JASFSF010000325.1:0-3682 GCA_050114555.1 Ignavibacteria bacterium | reverse complement strand
AATTTGGGAGGAAGACTCATTACGTTGCACATGTGCTGCCAATCAGAACAAAAAAAAGGGGACGTGTTGATTATGTGATGGAAATGACGAGAACGGTTACAGAAACTGATCGGTGGCAGCAAGAATACCAGATACTGTTTGACCGCGTACCGTGTTTTATAACAGTGATTGGAGAAGACTTCAGGATTGTTCGAGCCAATGAAGCTTTTCGTGAAAATTTTGGAGATGTACTTGGTCAACACTGTTATAAAGTTTACAAGAGAAGAAAAACAAAGTGTAGAAATTGTCCTGCTGAAAAAACTTTTAAAGATGGTAAAGTTCATCATTCGTCTCAAACAGGATATGGAAAAAAAGGTCAGAAAATTAATTATGCTGTATCGACTTCAGCTTTGATGCGTGGTAAAGATAGTGTTGCACATGTAATTGAAATTTCAAACGATATTACTGCAATAAAAAATCTGGAACAGAAAGTGATAGAAGCCGAGAGGCTTGGTGCAGTAGGTCAAACAGTTGCGGGACTTGCCCATAGCATAAAAAATATTTTAATGGGACTTGAAGGTGGCAAATACATAGTCAGTCTCGGTTTGAATAAAAATGATAAACAGATGATAAGCGAAGGATGGGAAATGCTTGAAAGGAATTTCGAAAAAACAACCTCACTTGTAAAGGATTTTCTGAGCTTCTCAAAAGGCAGACTACCGGAATTAAAAATAGTAAACCCGGCGGATCTTGTAAATGAAATAATCTATTTATACAAAGACATCGCTGCTCAATCCGGTATAACATTGATGAAAGAAATTAGTGAAAAAGTCAAACCTGCACCATTGGATTCTGCCGGTATTCATACTTGTTTAACAAATCTTGTCTCCAATGCAATTGATGCATGCACAATTGGTAATCAGAAGGGAAGTGAAGTTAAGATAAAGGTTTATGAATCAAGAGATCAGCTTGTATTTGAAATCAGCGATGACGGTAGTGGAATTGATCATGAAATTAAGAAGAAAATTTTCACAACCTTTTTTACAACGAAAGGCGGTGGAGGTACTGGACTGGGATTATTAACTACACGAAAAATTGTACAGGAACATGGAGGTAAGATTTTATTGGATTCTCATAAAGGTAAAGGTGCAAGATTCAAGATGGTATTCCCACGTAAAAGACTAATGGCTATTTATAAAGAAAACAAAACATAGAATTTCATATTCGGGAGTTGAGTATGTCAACCATTAAAAAGAAAATACTTGTTGTAGATGATGAAGCCGATGTTCGTAATTTTCTCAAAGCCGCTCTTATTGAATCTGGATTTGAGGTAATCACAGCTGAAGACGGAAATATTGCTCTGGAAAAAATTAAACAACATTTACCGGATTTGATATCTCTCGATCTTATAATGCCGAAGAAGTCCGGTGCAATGCTCTATCGTGAATTATCTAAAAACAAGGAGTGGTCAAAAATTCCTATTATCATTGTAACTGGTCATGCCCGCGATGAACTTGGAAAGTCAGACTTAAAGGAATTAACTATGTCGGGACCCGGTGTATATTTAGAAAAACCTGTAAAACCGAATAATTATATCGCCGCAATAAAAAAGATTTTGAAGATGGACACGACAGATGATGAGAATGAAGCTGCCGAGCTGGTTCATCTTCAGAGTGATTTAAAAAATATCATTGATAACTCAGATCCGGATACACTTAAAAAGTTAAAAGAGCTAATTAATAAATCTAAATAATAACTGAGGATGTGATGTCGAAAATAGCAATACTATATTGTAAAAAAATAAAGGATTATTCCTGCATTGCATGCGCAAAGTGTTTCAAAGGGATCGCTGAATCAAATGGAGAGTTTGCTAATTACGATAATGTGGAATTAGTTGCTATGACCGATTGCGGCGATTGTCCTGGTCTGGTTGTGCCAAGGATCAAACTTTTAAATGAAATTACAAACAATCTTGATTGTCCGGTTGATGCAGTCCACCTTGGAACTTGTGTTAAGCTGGCAATGGAAACAGCCGACTGCCCGATAGATTTTGAACATATTCAGACTATAGTCAGAAAAAAATTCGGTTTCGATCTTGTTCTTGGAACACATCAATTTCAATGATAATTGCACAAAATGATTATTGATTGAAAATCTGAAGAATGATTTAACGTAGTTTAAAGCTGAGGACCTAAATGAAAAGTAATAAGATTAATTATAATCCTATTGGAATTATTCATACACCCTTCAAAGAGATTAAGGGCACACCAATACAACCATTCTATGCAATGAATATTAAAGGTACGATAGAACTGCGTCGTGAACTAACAGAAGGTTTAAAAGATTTAGAAGGTTTCTCACACATTATTTTAATTTATCATTTTCATTTATCAAAGGAATACTCTTTGAGTGTAGTACCATTTCTTGATAGCAAATCTCATGGGATCTTTGCTACTAGAGCACCACGAAGACCGAATCCGATTGGATTATCGATTGTGAAACTGGTGAGAATTGAAAATAATATTTTACACATTGAAAACGTAGATGTAGTTGACGGCACTCCACTATTGGATATAAAACCTCATATAAGTGAGTTTGAAAATCAAGTTTTACTTCGAACCGGATGGCTCAATGATAAATTTAAAAAAGCAAAAAGTATTAATGCAGATAACCGGTTTGGTTAAGAACTGCATTTAATTTATAGGAGAATAAATGATTAAACTTCCTTCCGATGTAGTGATTGAGAAAATACCTATTGAAGTTATGTACCGTGGTGTTTTAAATGGATTGCTCACCCGTACAAAACTTCTTTATGAAGCTATTTTTTCTCAGTTCGGTGATAACGGTCTTGAGCTGATTCGTAAAGTTAGTGATGAATGTGGAAAAAATATTGCACAACGTGTACGGTGTAATGATGAGGCCTGGAACATAAAAAAGGTTGGACTTTTTCTTGTTAAAGTGTTTAACAATATGTTATCAGAAGGTGAAGTAACGGAATTTGACAACAAAAAGATTGCAATAAAAGTACCCAGGTGTCCATATCCATTTACCAGTACGGAAATTTGTGCGGCACATACAGCTATGGAATGTGCTCTGGTTAAAGGATTAAATCCGGCACTGAAATATAAAATTGAAAAGTCTGTACCTGCAGGTGATTCATATTGTTTACATGTAATAGAACAGTGAAATGTTAAATCATAAAACTGGATTCTTGTTCTACTAATAAATAATACGAATGTATTAATTGAAATGTTCAATAATATTGAAAGGTTATATAAATGAGAATATGTATTCCTATAAAAGAAAACAACGGGCTCGATAGTGAAGTTTATTCACACTTTGGATCTGCAAATTCGTTTATCATCTACGATGCTAATAGCCAGGAATATACGATAAGTGATAATTCGGATAGTCAGCATATACATGGTCAGTGTCAGCCGATGAAATCAATTCAAGATAAAAATATAGATGTTGTAATTGTAGGTGGTATTGGTGAACGCGCTATTCTTAAGTTAAACGAAATGAACATAAAAGTTTTCAAATCGGAGATTGGAACAGCTAAAAGTAACATTGAATTCTTTGAAAGGTCTGAATTGCAGGAATTAACGCCGGAATTTGCTTGTACCAATCATAATCACGGTTCTGGTTGCGAATAATGAAGAAATTTTAATCAAACTTAGTCAATTCGCCGAGTAGCGAATTC
>JASFSF010000324.1:0-3698 GCA_050114555.1 Ignavibacteria bacterium | reverse complement strand
AGTTTTAGGGTTAGATATCCTGCTGCAAGACCAATAAGAATGGTTGCAATTAATCTTACAACCGCTATTTCCAGACCAAGATAACCCCATGTGATCATAAATGCTTCCGGGCTCATAATTGGCGAAGTAATCCAAAAAGACATGATTGGTGCAAGAGGAATACCCACATTTAATAATGCAAAAATTGTTGGTATTACTCCACAAGAACATAATGGGCTAACCGCACCAATGATTGTTGCTATTGAAATTGCATAAAACACATTTCTTTTGAAATAGTTTGATAGTTTCTGAGTAAAATTAAATTGGTTTATTAAAGCAGCAATAATTATACTCGCTAAAAAGAAAGGAAGTATATTTATGCTTGCTTTAAAGACAAAATCCACAATTCTTATCAATTCGACACTAATATTCATAATTCTCTCTTTTTTTCATTATTAGTTATAATGTTAAATAATATTTGTATTATACAAATATTATATTAAATTTTTTTTACTTACAATTACGACTATTCCAGCTACCGAAAGCACTATTAAGCTTTTGCAGAAAACTTACAAGAATCTCTCTTTGCTCTTCAGGAAAACTTTCAATTATTGTATTCTCACAATCCATAATCCGTTTCCAGGAATTTTTAAATACTTCACTTCCACTATTGGTTAATTGAATAATTCTTACTCTTTGATCAAGTGAAGATGGTTCCCTACTAATCAGTTTTTGATCTACTAATGGATCTAATGTCCTGGTAATTGTACTTATAGAAAGATGCATTTTCTCTGCAAGTTTTTTCATCGTAAGAGGTCCATTTCTATTCAGTGTCTCCATAATATAGCATTGTCCAATAGTAAGACCACACGATGACATAACATTACGATCTCTAAATTGATATTTCTTAATAAAATCTATCATTTCACAATGAAATCGCTCTAATAGTAGTTTATCACTTAGCATTTTTTAATAATAAAAAATTATTTATTTGTATCATACAAATAATATTTATTAATGTCAAATTAATTTAATCTAAATGTTCATTAATTGACGATTCATTAAAGATAATTTAGTATAATCAAAAAAATAAACTTAAAGAATGGCAATAATAGGTCAACAAAATATATTGTGGGTTGTTTAATCTCATATGCTATCACTTACTAGCTCACTGATTGGAGTTTATTAAATATAAATGCGATTATATGCTCTGGATAGATTTTGTTATCAACAATTTATTGCATTTAAATGGAGAGTTATCAAAACCTACTCGATATCTTCAATTAAATTCTAATACATCAATAGCTTAGTCTGATACAGGGTCAGACGCTCTCCCAACTGAGCTATAGCCCCAAACGCAATAACATAAAGCTAATTATCTTTTAAAATATTGTCAATTTTTGATTAACAAATAGTAATAAATAAAGATTAATTGGTTGTCTCAATTTGTATTGATTTCGATATCTTCTCATTTTATGTTTAGATGTATGTTAATTAGAATAGTTTTATCTCAAATATTATTATCAATTATAATTCTTTTCTCTTTTAATGGTTGTGATGATACTTTTACCGCAGCTGATATTGACAGCCGTATAATTCCCGAATCGAATGTAAGCTACTCAAAAGATCTTGCTCCTGTTTTTGAACTAAAATGTGTCGGTTGTCATGGACCGTCGAAAACTGAAGGTGGTCTGAATTTATCGAGCTGGACATATATTGTATCACCAGGACTGGTAACTCCCGGAGATGAAGATGCAAGTCCTATCATATGGTATATTGAACGGCAGCCAGGATTCGAGATGCCCCCTCTGGATACACCAATTAGACCATTTACTCTGGATCAAATACGAGGAGTTAAAACATGGATAGATGAAGGAGCTTTAAACAATTAACAATGAATAATTAAAAATTGTTAATTATTCATTATAAATTAATATCACATCCATTTCATTTCTTTATACCAATCACAGGTTCTTTTAATCCCCTCTTCCAATGATATATTCTGCTTATAACCAAAATCCTTCATCGCCTTTGAAGTATCACATACCCATGCATGTTGAACAAGGTCTCTGGCTTTTTCCAGATTTAATGTGGCAGCTTTAGATGAAAACATTGAGAAGAATTGAGCTATTGCCGATATGGTATAAACTAAGAAATGCGGAACTACAAACTTAACCGCTTTCTTCCCCAACACTTTTGATGTAACATCATAAATTTCATCCCAGGAGTAATACATTTCCGAGCTAATAAAATAAGTTTCACCAATTGCTTTTTCAGATTTTGCAGCCAGATAGAAACCGTTAACAAGATCATTCACGTGAATAAGACTCAATATTTTTTTATCAAAACCAATTGTTGTCGTTAATCTTCTTGAAAAATTTTGAAAGTAGATAAAAATTTCCGTATCACGCTCGCCGTAAACAGCAGGTGGTCTGCAAATTGTGATTGGTATTCTATCTTTGTAAGATTTCGCAAGATTTTCTTCTTCTAACTTACTCCTTCCGTAAGTGGTTATTGGATTGCAATTGGTCTGCTCATCTACAGGTTTACCATCATGGGAAGGACCGGTTACAGTCTGGCTGCTTATCACAACAAATCTCTTTAGATTTCTATTGTTTTCAACAGCAACCTCTAAAAGATTACGTGTCGACTCAACGTTGCCTTTATAGTATCCGTCTTTTGTTTTTGATTTAACAACTCCGGCTACATGATAGATATATTCCGCATCTCTGAATGCTGCAGCAATTCCTTTTTTATCGAATAGACCGCACTTATGAATTTCTGTATCTTTTCCTTCAAGCCATTGTAAATTACTTGTTTCCCGAACAATACAACGTACATTGAAATCTTTTTCAATTAAAAGATCTACAAGGTGGCTACCAACAAATCCGTTTGCTCCGGTAACAACTGCTATTGGTTTTGATTCCATAGATTATTTGTTTTTCAAGCTAATTAGTAATAGATTTGATGCAAAATTAAACAATTTTCAATAAGATTATATTAAGTTTTTAGTTTTTACATTGTATTCAGCTGTAATCATCAATTACTGCTTCCGAATTATTTTTTCAGGAGGACCACTTGGATTTATTTAACAAGTGCAGGGAATTTACACGTGCGGACGAAATTAAAGCTTTAGGGGTTTATCCTTATTTCAGACCAATAGAAGAGAATGAGGGACCAGTTGTTCAGATAGAGGGTAAGAAAGTTATAATGGCGGGCTCAAATAATTACCTTGGATTAACTGCACACCCAAAGGTTGTTGAAGCTGCCAGAAAAGCGCTTGAAAAATATGGTACAGGATGTTCTGGTTCACGTTATCTTACAGGAACACTGGATTTACATGAAGAGTTGGAAGTCCGGCTTGCAAAATTCCTTAATGTAGAAGCCGTGCTTCTTTTCAGCACAGGTTACCAATCTGCACAGGGAGTAATTCCTACTCTTGTTGGGAGGAGCGAACATGTAGTATCTGATAGAGATAACCATGCTTGCATCGTCGCAGGAACAATGATCACGAAAGGAACAATGGGAAATCTTGTCAGGTACAAGCATAATAATATGAAAGATTTGGAGAAGGTTATATCAAAAATTCCAAAAGAAGAACCAAAATTACTTGTTAGTGATGGTGTCTTCAGCACCGGTGGTGAAATAGTAGATCTTCCCAGGCTTGTACAGATTGCAAAGGATAACAACGCCAGGGTTATGATTGATGATGCTCATGC
>JASFSF010000323.1:0-3705 GCA_050114555.1 Ignavibacteria bacterium | reverse complement strand
CCAGTATGCGCCTAATGTTTGTTCACCACTGTACCTGTCAGATGAACCTTGAAATCCCATGTTATCAGTGATATACTCTAGTGAGAATTTCCAGCTAGATGTTCCGGTCTTAATTTGCTGGCGAATAATGCCTGAGTTTGCTCCGCCAAATTCAGCAGTATAACCACCCGCCTGAACCTGAATTTCTTCGAGAGCATCCTGAACGAGGGTTATGGAGTTTCCACCAACCATTGCATCGGTAGTGCTGGTTCCTTCTAAGTAATATCCAACTTCATCCTGGCGACCGCCGCGAATAAAAATGAGATTATCTTGCAATACAACACCAGCTGTCAGTCCAATAATATTTTGAACTCCTCTGATTGGTAAAGCTTCGATATCATCGCTAGTGGTAATTCGCTGAGCATTGGTGTTGTATTTATTAACCAATACTTTTTCAGCAGTAACCAGAACTTCTCCTACCTGAATTCCCTCAGGAGCAAGATCTAGGTTTAGCTCTGTTGTAAGATCCGAGTTAATACGGATATTGGTAACAGTAGCAGATTGATAGCCGATATATGAGAATTTCACCTCATACGTGCCGGCCAGAAGATTAAGAATAGTATACTCACCATTAACATCGGTGGCTGCACCAAAGGAGGTCCCAACAATTATAATGTTTGCTCCAATAAGCGCCTCACCCGTTTCCTGGTCAGTTACCTTTCCCTTCAATTTTCCTGTTGTACCCGCTAATACTATACCGGGTATCATCAGAAAGAAAAAGAGAACAGTAATCAATCTATTCATATCTTTCTCCTTAATTATTAGATGATTAAGTTAATTTCCCGAGTGATCAGTTAATTCGTTCACTCTGTGTAAGAACAATTTGATAGGCTTTCCATTTTACACTAGAAAGCCCTGACTCCGAGTAATTTAATACGCAAATTTTACGAATCAATTTAGAGATAGAACACCCTTATATTTAAGGATTTCTTTGCTCGGAGCGTATGTTAAGATTAACATACATGAATAGAAAAGAGTAAAAAATAGCCATCTGCCTCCGTAATTTTCTTTAAAAATTATAAACCATCACTAACGTCTTAAAAAATGTCCACAAAGTCAATACTTTTCTACACACTTTATTTTATCAGATTAATTTAAAATCCTTCCCAAAATCAATCATTTGGTTACTTTTTTTATTAAAAAAACTGGTTTTAGTGGAATACTGATCATTTTGACTTTAACACCGAAAATACGTCTCTTGAAGAAATTTATTCTCAATTTGGATTTTTTCTTTTTTATAATTCCAGATGTTTAAAAAAATAGAGATATCAGATTTAATGTAAAATTAGACATGGTTAATTCTTGTTAAATTTGGAACGATTCTGATTTATGTGTTTCCCAAGTAAATCATATAAACAATATAGCCCAAAAACAATATTGCTCCTTCCCATCGGTGAAGTGTAAATTTTGATCGGCTTAACGGAAAAATTATTATAGTAAAAAACATCATAATAGAAAGATCAATAATTGTTACACCTGTATCGGAAATAGGAGACACAAGAGAAGAAATCCCCAGCACACTGAGAATATTAAAGACATTCGATCCAACTGCATTGCCAATTGCAATTTCGTTTTCGCTTCTGAACGAAGCAACGATAGATGTTGTTAATTCTGGAAGGCTTGTTCCAAGTGCAATAATGGTTAGACCAATAACCGCCTGGCTAACACCTAATTTTTCTGCAATTGCAACAGCTCCATCTACAAATAAATTCGATCCTCCAATTAACAAGCCGAGACCACCCACAATTAGCAGCAAACATTTCCAAACATTAAATGGTGTTTTGGGAAGGTTGTCTTCCAGTTCTTTAATTAGCTCATCAGTCACTGGTTCTTTAACAGAGTATCTATAGCCAAGTATAATGTATAATACTATTCCTGCAACCAGTATAATTCCTTCGATTCTTGCTACTGTATCATCAGAAAGAACAAAAATCATAAAAAAACTTACGACTATCATTATCGGAATTTCTCGTCTGACAATCTGTGTCTTTACCTGCATCGGAGAGATTAATGCTGCCACCCCAAGTATCAATGCAATGTTACAAATGTTTGAACCGACAACATTTCCCACAACAATACCCGGATTCCCTTCCAAGGCTGCTTTTATGCTAACAACCAATTCGGGACTGCTTGTAGCGAAGGCAACAATGGTTAATCCAACAATTAATGGTGAAACGCCCATACTCATCGCCAACGATGAACTTCCCCGTACCAGTCCCTCTGCACCGAGAAACAGTCCAACAATCCCCCCTCCAATGTAAATTACAATGAGTAGTTCGTTCATCTTCAATCAGATTTTAAAACGGATTGAAATATAGAAAGAATTTAAATCAATTATTTTTTATCGTAACTAATAGGTGGATTTTGCCGAGTGCCGGCGGAACATATTTTGACATCACACCAGGTTTGATTTACTATGAAGGAGATTTTTCAATAAGGATCTTTACTCAATTGCCTCTTTACAGAAACCTGCAAGGAATTCAATTTGCCATTAGCGAAATGCCGGGTGCAGAAATCTGGTATAATTTTGATTTAAAATAAAGGCTGCCATAATTCGGCAGCCTGTAAAACTTCAACAATAAAAAATGAGGTGTTCCTATTCCGCTTTAGCATGTGCCATCCAATACCCACCGATTCCAAATATCTTGGCATCAGACCACGTAAAAACTTTAATTGTAAAGCCATCTCTCGAAACCGACATTGGCTTAACACTAAAACGTGTGTTTACCTGGTTTGAAGCATCAATGGTAGTTACAGCAATAACAATATCCGGCTTCCTATCAAATGGTTCTTCAAAATTTATATCTATCAGAACATTTCTATCACCCTGGTTTTTATCTAATGTGTAGCCTGAGAAGGATGAATTCACATTCCATGTGCCGCTCTCAACCTGTGTTTGGGCAAGCGAAAAGGTAGATAATCCAAATATCAACAGAAATGAAGTAAAAATTAAACTTTTTTTCATTGTAACTCCTGGTAAATGTTAATTTGATGACAGTTATAAAATAGTGTGTTTGATTTTTTAATACAAGAGTGCGGGAATTATTAAATTATAAATTGGACCGGGAATTTATTATAAATTTCTATTCATTTCCTCCACTGTTATGTTATAATGACTGGCGTGAAATTTTACCTTCTTTTCTTTATCAAGCCAGATTATTTGTGGAGATTCATGTATGACATTTAAATCTTTTTCTACTTTTTTACATAACGACTCTGAGATAATTACATTGATTTTAATAAATATAAAATCAGGCCGGCTACGATTTGCCTCAATCCATTCGTCAACTAAAACATCAGTGGAATTACTAAGGTTACAGATAGGGCTATATTTATAAATTATTATTTCAAAATCATTCGATGACCTGTTAAAAAGCTTTTTCCATTCTTTTTTACTCGATAGATTAACTACATCCACAATACACTCATATTATTTAAATCTTTGAAAGTTTTTCCCTGTCGGTTTTTTTTAATCCCTGAACAACAAGTTCATATGAGTGATCGATCCATTCAAGTATCAAATCTCTCCTTATGCTTCCATCAATCAATATTGTATTCCAGTATTTTTTATTCATATGGTAGCCCGGTAATACCGCAGTATATTTTTCCCTCAAGTCAAGAACATGTTCGGGATTGCATTTGAAATTAATCTGCAGCGGTATTCTT
>JASFSF010000322.1:0-3743 GCA_050114555.1 Ignavibacteria bacterium | reverse complement strand
AAATTTAACATTGATTGAATGATGTTAGTGTAGGATATTTACCGTAAAAAACAATATGAAATATATATTATTCTTTCTTTTATTCAGTACGGTCATTCTTTGTCAGCCGGGGAGATTTGAGAGGGGAGAGCAACTTCAACAATCCCACGAACTACATCCAACAATACAGATTCTACCTTCCGGTGAGTCAGAAGTCAATCTAGAATACATCTACCGGATTCCGCACGACAGACTAATATTTGAAAGAAGAGACAATACCTTTTTAGCCTCTGTACGAATACAGGTTGAAGTATATGAAGATGATGATCTTGTCGTTAGAGAATTTGTAGATAAAAAAATTACTGTCGATGATTTCAATATCGTTAAAAGCAAATTTGCTTCGGTTCAGGGAGTTATAAATTTCAGTCTTTCAGAGAACAATTATACAGTTAAAGGAATTGTGACTGATTTAAATGTACAGAAGGATATAAAATTTAGAACCCTCGAAATTAGTATAAGTGAATTGATAGAGACAGGAATTTATTCACCCATTGTTATCTCCTCTGATAAAACCGATTGTGATGGGAACATTCTACCTCATTGCGTAAACTATGGTGGTGTAATTCCGTACTCGTCCAGCACTTACGATCTCATTATTCCTATAATTGATACTTCTATCTCAACCATTCAGGTAGAAATTGAAAAGAATGATGATGATCCGATTATAATTGATGTGCCTGATTACTTTACAAGTAATATTGATATAGTTGAATGTAATGAAGGTGTATTTATCAATGAGAAGGATTCGGCTGTTGTTACCAGGAATTTTATTGTAAAAGAAATAAATAAAGATCTCCACGAAGGACGAATTATTACCAATGTTAAAATTAATGATGACTATACTCAAAAATTTCCGCTTTTAATCGGATGGCTAAACAAACCTTTCTCTTTAAGGAATCCGGAATTTGCAATTGAAATGTTAAAATATATTGATGATGAATCTGTTGTTTTGGAATTACTGGATGCTGATGAGGAAGAATATCCGAAAGTACTGCACGAGTACTGGAAACAATTCGATCCAACACCGGAAACAGAGTTCAACGAATTAATGGAAGAGTTTTATTCAAGAATAGATTATGCAGCAATGGAATTCAGGGGAATTAATAAAAAGAACGGCCTGTCAACTGACAGGGGAAGAATTTATGTTAAAAATGGTAAGCCTGATAATATTGAAAGATCTTCAGATGAAGATGGTTATATTGTGGAAATATGGACGTACAATGGTACAAAGAGGAAGTTTCAATTTGTCGATAAACAGGGAACAGGTAATTTTATTTTAATTGAGGGCTGATGAACAGCTTTGTATTTACCTGCGGAGATATCAATGGAATTGGTCCTGAGATTGTTATTAAAGCATTGAATAAAATTGCTTCTATCAAAGTCAATGCTAAATTCTACTTTATTTGTCCAATAAATATTTTTGAATCAACTGCTGCCAATGTATCTCCAAAATTTGAGTATGACGTAACAAAATCTATTTATGAGGATTCTTCTTCTGGGATCATTATAGTAAATAACTCATCAGCCAAACAAAATCTGGGCAAATCCACTGTTAGTTCAGGTAGGATTTCTTTTAGTGCTATTTACTCTGCCTATTCAATGCTCCAGGATAAACTTGCAAATGCAGTTATTACTGCTCCCATATCAAAAACAGCTATAAATAAGGCTAATGTGGGATTTTCAGGACATACTGAAATGTTTGCAAAATGGACTCATTCGAAAACTTATGTAATGACGTTCCTATCAAATAAAATCAAGTCGGCTCTTGTTACAATACATAAACCTATAAAAGAAGTTGCTAACTCATTGAATAAAAGTAAGTTAGTTGATATAATAAATGTGTTAGATCGTACTTTAAAGATTGATCTTGATATAAATAAACCAAGAATTGCCGTCTTAGGGTTAAATCCGCATGCCGGGGAGGGTGGATTGATTGGTCAGGAAGAAATGGATATTATAATTCCAGCTATCAATGGATGCTTCCCTAAAGTTTCTATTGAGGGGCCTTTCCCGCCTGATGCATTTTTTGCAAGAAAACGATATAAAGAATTTGATATGATTCTTGGAATGTATCACGATCAATCTTTGATTCCATTCAAGCTTCTCAATCCAGGAAAAGGTGTAAACTATACTGCCGGACTCCCAATTGTACGGACATCACCTAATCATGGAGTTGCATACGATATTGCAGGAGATTTTGTAGCAGATGAATCAAGTATGATACAGGCATATAAATATGCCGCTGCAATTGTAAAGAACCGAAGAAAGAATCTTGGCAAATAAAGCTACCAGACCTTATGATTCAGTTTCCTTAATCTATAACGAGTTGATGAAGGAAGTAAACTACGATTTATGGAGTAAATATATATTAGATATTGTTCAGGAAAATCTGGATACGCATTTCCCCTCGGTTCTGGAACTTGGTGCTGGTAATTGTAGAATGGCTAATGCGATCTCTGCTAAATATCCGGATTATATCGCCAGTGATCTCTCTTTTGCAATGTTACAGCAGAATGATAATGCCAGTCTAAGTAAGATTTGCTGTGATATGACCCATCTGCCTTTCAGCAATAAATTTGATCTTATTATCTCTGCTTTTGATAGTGTAAATTATCTTCTTACAAAAAAACAACTTCTAAAATTATTCTATCAGATCAGAAACATACTTTCAGAGACTGGAATATTTACCTTCGATGTAAGTCTTGAGAAAAACAGCCTGGGATTTAAAGATTCATATTCATCTAAGTCGGAGACGAATGGCTATAGGTATGAAAGAAAGAGTAAATATAATCCGAAAACAAGAATTCATAAGAATACATTTAAAATAACAGATAAAAATGGAGATGTAACCAGGGAGATTCATAAGCAAAAAATATTTAAGTTTAATTCGTATTTTAGTTTAATTGAGAAAGCCGGATTATTTGTTGTTGAATGTCTTGATGCTTTTACATTTAATAATGGTAATCCAAATTGTGAAAGAGTACAGTTCATCTTAAAAATTGATAGATCGAAATGTTAAGTTTTAATAATGTAGAGTTTAGATACAGCAACCAGACTGTTTTTACAGATTTAAACTTTGAACTTGCAGAAGGTGAATTTGCTTTTCTAATCGGGAAAAGCGGGATTGGGAAGAGTACGCTTCTTCAATTGATATATATGAATCTGCTGCCTAACTCCGGTTATGTACGGGTGAGTGAATACGATTCAAAGACAATTAAACCTAAGCAGTTACCGGCGCTGCGCAAAAAACTTGGTGTCATCTTCCAGGATTTTAAATTGCTGCAAGATCGAAACGTTTACGAAAATTTGGCATTTGTTCTTGAAGTTACAAGCACTCCGAGAAAAGATATTAGAAAGAAAATAGATAAAGTTTTATCCGATGTAGGCTTATCGAATAAAAGAATGAATATGCCGGATCAGCTGTCGGGCGGGGAGCAGCAGAGAGTTTCTATTGCACGTGCGTTATTAAACGATCCGATATTAATTTTAGCTGATGAACCAACCGGAAATCTGGATCCGGAAACATCGGGGGAAATTCTTGGACTTCTAACGGATATTAATAAAAGAGGTACAGCAGTCCTGGTTGCGACTCATAATTATGAGATCGTAAAAAAAATGAATACGCGCATAATAAAACTCGATGACGGTCAGGCATTTAAAGCAATAATTAAAAAGAAAGAAAAGGTTTAATTAGCTTTTTAAAC
>JASFSF010000321.1:0-3743 GCA_050114555.1 Ignavibacteria bacterium | reverse complement strand
TCTAAAAATATTAAAAATAGCCTCAAGCTCCAGGAATGAATTTCTTAGTTTGATATCGATTGGTATACTGGCTGTTTATTTTACTCACTTTATTATAAATATTGGAATGGTTGTAGGCATAATGCCGGTAATTGGAATACCATTGCCCTTCATTAGTTATGGAGGCAGTTCGCTTGTTGTAAACATGATAATGCTGGGCATAATAGCAAATATTTTCAGAACAAGAAAAAATATTGCATAAAAATTATGACAACCCTTGAAAAATTATCAACACAAAATAATAATAGTAAATATATTTGTGTGGGGCTTGATACTGATATTGAGAAAATTCCACTGCAATTAAGGAAGTTAAAAAATCCTTTATTAGAGTTTAACAAAGCAATCATTGATTACACACAAGAGTATGCTGCCGCCTATAAAATAAATTTTGCATTTTATGAAAGAAGCGGTAACGCTGGTCTCAAACAGCTTGAAGAAACTATTGATTATATCCCTTCAGGCATTATTTCAATTGCAGATGCGAAAAGGGGAGATATTGGAAATACATCTAAAATGTATGCTTTATCGGTCTTTGATTATTACAAATGTGATGCAGTCACTTTACATCCATACATGGGCTATGATTCGGTTGAACCGTTCTTAGAATATTCTGATAAGTTGTGTTTTATTCTTGCGCTTACTTCCAATCCGGGATCAGCTGATTTTGAAAAACTAAAATTGAAGAATGGCAGATATCTCTATCAGGAAGTAATTGAAAATGTTAAAAACTGGAATAGAAACAATAAATGCGGAATTGTATTCGGGGCAACAAATATTGAAGAACTAATTCAGAATGTTGAATCATTTGATTCGCTGCCTGTACTTTTGCCAGGTATTGGTGCGCAGGGAGGCAGCTTAGAAACTGTGATCGAAACATTCAAATCAGCAAAAAGAAAAAACTTTTTAATAAATGTAAGTCGTAGTTTGATTTATAAAAGCGGGAATGAAGATTTTACTGAACAAGCAAGAGATGAATTGATAAAATTGAACAATGTTATCAAAAAATTAATGGATGATGTGTAACATTACATTCCGGGTAAAATACATCCTTTAACATCTGGTGAAAACAAATACCGGGGGTAAGTGTGATTCAACAGCTAACCAAAAAAAGGTACATAATTCTCTATTTACATAGTATGAAATACACACTATGTTATGTGTGTTCGGATAAACTAATGCATAATTATTAAAAATAGAGGATCTTGAGTTGAAAGCGGGCAAAATTAACGAAAAATTCTTATATGAAATCTGGAAATCAAAAGATTTCATAAAAGAATTAACAACAATTGATAACCAAAAAATAGAAATAATTGACGCTGGTGAAAACAATAAAGAATTAGCCGGACCTGATTTTTTTAACTCGAGAATTAAAATTGGCGGACTCACATTCAATGGCGATGTAGAAATTGATTCCAGGCATTCTGATTGGAAAACTCATGGTCATTACCTTGATAAAAAATACAATAAAGTTATTCTACATGTTGTTCTCTCTAAAGAAAATTTCCAACCCTTTGTTTTTACACAAGAGGGTAGAAAACTGAACTCTATAATTATAAGCGAATTTGTTTCGGAGGATCTGCAGTCAATTATTAGAAAAGCTATAGCATCAGAACGTAATAATCGTTCATTTGTAATGCCTTGTAAAGAATCAAATTTAATAATGGAGGAATCGGCTAAAATAAAGGTATTGTCCGATCTAGGAGTGGAAAGATTCAACCAAAAGGAGAAAAGAATCTATTCCCGGCTGAAAGAAATGATTTATCTTAAGCAAATGAATATCAGGGAACCTGTTGTTCGTTATGATTTTGGAGAAGAATTTCTTAACAAGAAATTTACATCGGAAGAATTTAATGATCCAGCAATATGGCAACAGTTGATTTATGAAATGACATTTGAGGCATTAGGATATTCGAAAAACAAAGATATAATGGTAAGGCTGGCTAAAGCTGTAAATCTTGAATTTCTTAATGCATTTGCAAAAGATAATGATTTCCGGGAAAAGGTTGAAAGTGCATTGTTCAATGTAAGCGGAATTTTAAATGTAGAGCATTCAACATACTCCGATGATAGTGCTGAATATATAAGAATCCTGGTTGAAACATGGTCGGCAATCCAGAGTAAATTTGATGGAGTGATATTCAAGGAGGAGAAATGGAATTATTTAAAATTACGGCCACAAAATTTTCCGACAATCAGGTTAGCAGGGGGCAGCAGATTCATTATCAGATTATTGAAGGAAGATCTGTTTGGTACCATTATAGATATTTTTAGCAACGAGGTTAATCAGAAAAAATTAATTGCAACGTTGCGGAATTTGTTAATTATTAAGGCTGATGGATTTTGGCAGAAACATTATGTATTTGACAAAAAGACTAAAGAGGATTTAAAATATTTTGTTGGTTTAGTCAGAGCCGAAGAAATGATAATTAATGTAATCCTGCCAATGCTGGCAGTCTATTTTGAAATATTTGAAAACAGCGATGCATCGAGGCGCGTAAAAGTACTGTATTTAAACTATAGACAAAAAAACAGCAATAATGTTGTTGAGCAAGTTGAGAGAAGTCTTCATTTGAATAACGATGCTATAAAAAGTGTGCATATTCAAGGTATGATAGAAATATTCAGACATTACTGCGTTAAAGAAAAGTGTTTAAATTGTGAAATCGGGAAGGTGGTTTTTAATTAAAATATTTTAAGAAATATCCCTCTAATAAATTGCTAAACGATTTTAATTATCGCTGGTTAATCTTTTTATTTCATCCCTAATCTTTGCCGCTCTCTCATATTCTTCCTTTTCGATTGCTTCACGCAATTTATCATGCATATCTGCAAGTCTGGTTTCTTTTGAAGCAGGCTTCCCGGGATTTTCTCTTTTGGACGAATCAGCATTCGATAGGTTTTCAATTTCATCCTCTTCCGATGGTGCGAACGCTGCTGCTTCCATTACGGAAGTTGCAACTAGAATGGGTGCTTCTGCTCTTACTGCAAGCGCAATTGCATCACTTGGGCGGGCGTCAATTTCCTGTGTTAATCCTGAGACCTCAAGTATAATTTTTGCTAAGAAAGTATTCTCTCTAAGTTCATCTATCACAACTTCATTTACAACAGCACCAAGGTTATCTGTAAACTGTTTCAAGAGATCATGAGTTAATGGTCTGGGTGGTTTAATTCCCTCCATTTCAAGCGCTATTGCCTGAGCCTCAAATGCGCCTATAATTATTGGCAACCGGCGGTTTCCATCCATTTCCTTTAGCAGAATTGCATATGCACCACCGGTTGACGGACTTGATGATAATCCTAATATTTCGCACTGTAACTTATCCAAACTCAGATCCAATAATCATTGTTTAACTTTTTTAATTTCTTTTGTTAGTACAGGTAGTACTTCAAAAACATCTCCGGCAATTCCATAATCAGCAATATTGAAAATAGGTGCATCCTTATCTTTATTAATTGCGACTATATATTTTGATGAAGACATTCCTGCCATATGCTGAATAGCACCGGATATACCGCAGGCTATGTAGAGTGAAGGTGATACAGTTTTTCCTGTTTGGCCTACCTGTTCTCTATGGGGTCTCCAGCCTGCATCGACGACTGCCCTGGAAGCACCAACGGCTGCGCCAAGTGATTCAGCTAATTCCTCGATCAGATTAAAATGCTCTGCATCCTTTAAGCCTCTTCCACCGGATACAATGATATCA
>JASFSF010000320.1:0-3766 GCA_050114555.1 Ignavibacteria bacterium | reverse complement strand
AAACTGAGCAAGGTTACATCATCACGATCAGGAATCATTTTGAGAGAACCATCTGTAGAACCATCGTTAACTGCAATAACATGATCTAAATGAATAAGGGTCTGTTCTATTACTTTAACGATGGTATTGCGGTTATTATAAAACGGAATAACAGCGGCGGTATTATTTTCCTTTTTTAAGTTGATCAAATATTGCTTTCCATCCTCTAATAGGAGGAATTTTAAATGCCTTTTCAATCCTGTTTTTCAGGGCATCTTTTGAGAGCCCTTGCGTTAACTGCCCGTTTTCAGCTAATGAAATACTCCCGGTTTCTTCTGAAACAATTACGCTGATCACATCAGCTTGTTCACTTATTCCCAATCCAGCCCTGTGACGCATCCCGATAGATTCACCATTAACCTTTGTTGTACCTGATAGTGGCAACGTAGCTCTTGCTGCTTCAATTATATTGTTTTTAATTATTACTGCTCCATCGTGCAAAGATGAACGCGGAAAGAAGATGGATGTAAGCAAATCCTTTGTTAAACGTGCATTTATAATTTCACCGGTTTCTGTATATCCTCTGATACCCGTAGATCGGACAAGCACAATTAATGCTCCATGCTGGTGTTGTGATAGTTCAAAAGCCGCCTCCGCGATTATTTCAGCTTCCTCAGGCATATCAGATATACTGAATATTCTGAATACAGGATTCTTGGCAAGCATGACCAACAGCCTCCTTATTTCCGGCTGGAAAAGTATTACAAAGGCGATGACCCAAATATCTGTTAACAATTGAAGCATCCAGCTTAAGCCTTTTAGACTAACAGCCTGTGCAACAAATGAGATCACCAGTATTATCATTAAACCGACAAAGATTTGAGCCGCAATCGTACCACGAAGTAATGTATATAATTTATACACGATGAAGGATACGATAATAATATCAGCGATATCACTCAGCGTAATAGTTAAAAATCCTATTTTAAATAGTTCAATCATCTACGCTGGATTTGACGGTTTTATTAAACAAATCTCTAACCATAACACCATTTTTAATATTATGCGTTCTGATAATCCTTGCACCTTTTTCAAGTGCGAGAGATTCCAGTATTGAAGTTGGTTTGTCTCTTTTTTCTACCTCAAGATCAAGAGTTTTGCCGATAAAAGATTTCCGCGATACCCCGACTAAAATAGGATGCGAAAGTGATTTAAAATCACCAAGCCTGTCCAGCAAATTGAAATTATCATCTACAGTTTTTCCGAATCCAATACCCGGATCGATTATAATTCTCCTTATTCCCTTCTCTTTTGCTACTTTAATTTGATTATAGAGAAAATCAAAAACATCTGCTATGAGCTCATCATAAACAGGATTATCCTGCATATTTTTAGGAATACCCTTCATATGCATAATTACGTATGCAGCATCGTATTCGGCTACAATATCCAGCATTTCCGGTTCATGCAAACCCCCGCTGATATCATTAATTATATGAGCTCCGTTCTCCAATGCTTTTTTTGCAACCTGTTTCTTTACGGTATCTACAGATATTATTGCATCAGGTCTTCTCTCTTTAATCTTAATCAAAACCGGAATGATGCGTTCTAATTCAAGTTTGGCATCTATGCTCTCTGCTCCGGGTCTGCTTGATTCACCTCCGATATCTAAAATATCTGCTCCCCCGTCAATAATTCTTATTCCACGTGCTACGGCTTTACTTCTGTCGAAAAAGAGACCCTTCTCCGAGAAGGAATCAGGAGTTACATTCAATATGCCCATTACATAAGCTTTGTTAAACGTGAACTGCTTATTACCTATATTATAATCAGTTAGCTCATAATTTTCAAAGAATTTTATAGTGTCAAAAATCTTTAATGACAGTCTCTCAAATGATTCATATGATAATCTGTTAGCAACAGACTTTAATTTTCTCATTGATCCCGTGAGGAGCAAATTAACTGATTTCTCATCATCATTTCTCTGGTACACCTTTTCCTTATTGTAAGCCAGGTAATTAAATATACTTTCAGCTTCTTTCCAGCTTAAGTGTCTTAACTCCAGACCAAAATTACCATAAAAATAACTCCCATTCGATACCTGATATCTATCACAATAATATCTGAAGGTTTCATGAGGAGATAGATTAATAACTTGAGCTACCATAATATGCAGTTTATCATATATAATATTGATCTGACAATGATTCGTTCACTATCTGATTACATTTTTAATATCCATTACCGCAGCAGAAATATTATCTGCGGAAAATATAGAAGAACCGGCAACAAATACATCAACACCTGCTTCGGAAGCTATTTTTGCCGTTTCTACGTTTACACCACCATCTATTTCGATGAGGAAATTCGCTTTTAATTTCTTTCGTAAATCTACAGCTTCTTTTATCCGCCTGATTGAATTATCGATAAATTTCTGACCCCCGAAGCCGGGATTGACGGTCATAATTAAGAGCAAATCAATATACTCAACAACATCAACAATCGCCTGAACAGGCGTAGCCGGATTTATTACCACACCTGCTTTTGCACCAAGTTCCTTAATTCTATTTATCGATCGATTCAGATGAGTGACTTCCTCAAAATGAATCGAGACATAATCTGCACCGGCATCTATAAAATCTTTTACATATTTATCAGGATTCTCAATCATCAAATGAACGTCAATCGGGAGATTTGAAATCCTGTTTGCAGCTTCAACTACTATTGGTCCGAAAGTTATATTCGGAACAAAATGTCCGTCCATAATATCACAGTGAATCCAATCGGCACCACCAATTTCGACCATCCTGATCTGCTGTGTGAGGTTTGCAAAATCAGCCGATAGAATTGAAGGAGCAAGCAATCCCATATTACTCTTCCTCTAACAATTCTGATTCGGATGATTTTGTTACGAATAAATCTACTTTCCCTCCCGGATTTAATCTTTTTCCACTACCTGGATATTGATCGAGAACCGTGTTGGGTAAAAGTGTTGAGGATACCTGGAAATTAATCTTTCCAACTACAAGGGAATTTGCTACAATGATTCTTTCAGCCTGTGCAAGTGATTTTCCTATTACATCAGGTACAAATATAGATCCAACATTTCTACCTGCACTAATTGTAATGTTAACGATTTGCCCTCTTTCCAAAGGAGTTCCTTCAGCAAATTGCTGATCGAAAATCATATCTTCCGGTTTATCGGAAGGCAATTGAGTAACTGTCCCCAATTTCAAGCCGATCCTTTCAAGTGCAAACCTGGCATCAACAATGGTCTTACCAATTAGTAGAGGAACATTGACTACGTGAGTACCGCCGCTGACAAATAAGTATATATTCCTTCCCTCCTTTACTACCTTCCCCTCAAAAGGTTTTTGAAGAAACACTGTTCCGGCTTCATAGGTTTCACCAAAAGTCGTATCAACAACAATGGGATTAAAACCTGAATCGGAGAGCAATTTTATCGCTGCAGTATCCTGCATTCCGGTAACATCCGGCACAACTGTTTCTGGTGAATGAACATACCATGGGATCAGGTAGCTATCGAAAACTATAAACAGCACTACAAGTGCAATAAAAAAATATAATATCCGGCGTACAATTTTATTTTTTAATAAATTTTTCATCCTGTCAAATATATCAATAGATGCCCTGTTATTCAATAATTCGCGTACCAGTGTAAAGTTTTAAACGGAAATATTATGGCTATGAATTATAACCCAAATGTAATATATTTCAAACCTACAACATTCAAAAATATACGATGATTAATAATTGAATACTATTT
>JASFSF010000319.1:0-3785 GCA_050114555.1 Ignavibacteria bacterium | reverse complement strand
ATAAATGCACCTGAATAACTATCAGTTGAAACATTATTTCCCAATGCAAAAGATTGGATACCACTTGCTTCAACAAGGTTTCCAATTGCAAAGGATTTTTCACTACTGGCTGTTGATCCTTTCCCAATAACTATAGAATTCAAAGCGCTTGCAGTAGAGCCATCTCCCATTGCTATCGCGTACGTCCCGCTGGAGGTTAAACTCCGTCCGATTCCAAATGCATTAAGACCTGTTACAGTATTTGAAAGTCCGATAGAAAATTTTGAACTTGTAATATCAAATAAAACATTAGTTCCATTAGAAAATTTTAGTGTTGAACTAGTTAATTCCATTAGAGGTGTCGTAAAACCAGGCTTGAACACTTTGAATGATGTTGGAACTGTGTTTATTATATCAGTCGAAGTTATTTTCATCATCTCGGTCCCATAAGCTCCCCAAACTGAAAATTTGCCCAATGCATTAATAATACTATTACTAACGCCGTATTCTGATGCATCGATTATTGTTTCGCCGGCTGGGCCAGCAAACTTCACAATGAAATTTCCATTACTACCCAGGCTGTTAGTTATATCCTGCGCAAAACTGTTCTGTGTGCAGACTAATAAAAATGAGAACAAAAATAATCGTAGCATAAATGTGAATTTTGCATTCATGAGTTTGCTCCTCTAAGTAATTGTTTAAAACATCATTTTGACTATTTGATAATCACACCTCTAATGTAGACTGGCTTTAACATGTTCTCAATCAGCAATTTGAGGTAAATAAGTCTCCAAAAGGATTTAAAAGGAGAGATACTAAGTAATTTTAGGTAGTCACTGCGATGAGAGGAGAAATAAAATCCCCGCTTTATTTGTTTAGATATTTCAGAACTGCTTCAGTTCTGGAACGGACATGTAATTTTTTATATATGTTTCTTAAGTGCGTTCGTACAGTTTTTACACTGAGGAAAAGTTTATCTGCAATTTCTTTATCGTGATAGCCCTTTGCAAGGTAGGATAGTATTTCGTTTTCACGTTCGGAAAGGTTTTCTGTTTCATTATCCGATTTGCCCATCTGCTGAAAAGCAACCACAACTTTCCGGGCAATCTGGTCGGACATTGGTGAGCCGCCATCGTACAATTCCCGAATTGCAGCAAGCAACTCCGCCGGCGGGGTCTTCTTTAAAACATAACCGGTTGCACCGGCAACAATTGATTTGAATATTTGTTCTTCATCTTCGTAAACGGTTAACATCATTATTTCAGGTTTGAGGTTTACTGCTTTCAGTTTTTCAACACACTCGATACCGGACATTCCGGGCAGTTGAATGTCCATAAGGACAACATCAATTTCCTGTCCGGGAATTTTCTTTAAAGCATCCTCGGCATTTGAATAAACTGCTTTACACTTAAATCCTTCGGAACCATCAATCAACATTGATAATCCATCACGGATTTTATCATTGTCTTCAACAATTGCAACGTTAATAAGCATAGCTAAAAATATTCTTAACCAATAATTAAATCAATAGTTACAATTAGGTAATTATATAAGCGCTTTCTTCTAGAGTTTTAAATCAATAGTTATTTTTGTACCGCTTTTCATTTCAGAACTTATAATGAATGTACCCCCAATATCTTCTATCCTTTTTTGCATATTAACTAATCCATTACCCGATGCCGATTTCTGGCTTGCATCAATCCCGCTTCCATTATCACTGATTGTAAGTTCCATTTTACCATTGTCAACGGAGATAATAAAGCAAGCTTCCGTTGCCGATGAATGTTTTACAATGTTATGCAGCGCTTCCTTTACAACGAGGAATATATTTCGTCGTGATTCTGCAGTCATATGAAGTTCAGGAATGTTTTCCGGAATATCGAAGTTGCATTTAATCCCGGCTTTACTCATATAATCTGCTGAAAAATGCCGTAAGTATGCAACAAGGTTTTCAAGCGGATCATTTCGGGGATTAATTGCCCAGATTATCTGGCTGATATTATCAATAACCTTTGCTGCACGATCTGAAATATCGGATATATGTTTCTCGGCACCGTTTTCTTTGAACTTTTTCTTTAGCAGTTCACTTGATATAGCTATCTCAGAAAGACTTGTTCCGACATCATCGTGCATATCCTGTGAAATACGAGCTCTTTCTTTTTCAAGAGCACGTTCTCTTTCGAGCTGATCTATTTTCTTTTGTAGTTTTCTCTTTTCAAAATATCTTATCAATCCTCCAAACAAAGCTAAAACGAATAACCAGAATATAGTTTTAAACCACCATGTCTGCCACCAAACAGGATTGATGGTAAAATCAAGAGTTGCAGGTTCACTCCAGTATCCCCATTCGTTCCTGGCCTTTACTTCAAATAGATAATCACCATCATCGAGGTTTGTGTATTGCACCGAGTTCTCTTTAGTTCTGATCCATTCCCTGTCCACACCTGATAGTCTGTATTCATAAACGATTTTATCCGGTGCTGAAAGGTTAATTCCTGTAAATCTGAATTTTATATAATTCTGATCATAGCTTAGCGCAGGATTTTTTCTAAGCTCATTAATAGGATATTCTTCATTGAAAATCTCCACTCCTGATATATACATTCGTGGTGGAGTTTTTATTACATTGTCCGCCTTTGGATTATATTTTGTTATTCCTTCCTGTGTGCTTATCCACAAATTTCCATCAATATCGAGAAAGGAAGCATTGATAATAGAATTGTTATTAATTAAACCATCTTCAGTAGTGATGTGCCTAACTTTAAAAGAATCGTTTTCCGGTTGCAGAATATTTAAGCCGTTAAATGTAGAAACATATAAAGTACCGTTGTTGTCTTCATTTACATCAGCAATTACATTGTTATTCAAACCATCATTCATATCAATAATGTCTTTAACTTCGCCATCATTAATTATGTTGATTCCTTTTTGAGTACCAACCAAGATTGTTCCATCCATTCTTTTGTGAAGACAATTAATCCTGTTTGTACTAAGCCCGTTTTCTGTTGTCAAACTCCTGAATTCATTTCCATCATAAATAAATACTCCCTTATCAAAACTTCCGAAATAAATCTCATCCTCATCAATTGCTATTATCGACAAAATAAAAACACTTCCCTGCTCATCGAAATATTTGAATTGCTGTACTTTCTCCTGATCGATAGAAAAAACACCGAACCTTGTTCCAATGTAGAGAATTCCCGACCTGGTTTCAGCAATTGAATAAATTTCATTTTTAATTAGTAATGGCTCGTTAAGAAAATTAATAAATTTGCTATCACGAAATTTTTTCAATCCCTCCTTTGTCCCGAGCAGTACCTCGCCGTTTGTAGATTTGTAAACCACCTCGACTATGTTGCTTCTTAAACTCTTTTTTGATTTATACAATTGAAACCGGTTATCACTGTATTTAATCACCCCGCTCCTCGTACCGAATATCAATTCTCCTTCATTGTTATCACAAATGGAGAGTACTTTTTCATCAGGAAGTCCCGAATCTTTATTGTAACTAACTATAGGTTCGGCAGGATTGTAAATACTAATTCCTTTACCGTTACTTCCAAAGTATATATTTCCTATATCATCCTTTAATAATGACCAAGTATCGTTGTATATCAAACCATTTTCAACGTTGATCATATTTGTAGTGTTATTATTCTCAACAAGTATCCCGCTGTTCGATGCATAGTAAATAGTCTCGTCGGAGAATAGAATATCGAAAACAGCATAGTTAAATTTCTTTCCCTTGTAATTTAGAATTGATACTTCACCATCAATTATTTTATTTATTCCTTTATTCGTTCCGA
>JASFSF010000318.1:0-3790 GCA_050114555.1 Ignavibacteria bacterium | reverse complement strand
GAAAAAATCCCACAACCCGAAGCATTTATAGTATGTGGGTGCGGTTTTTCATATCCATTATACAAAAATCCTGAACCGGGAGATAGAAGTGAATGCCCATATTGCAGAAGGGCATATTTCTATGCAAAAATGGGCGAACCTTTTGAAACGAAAAGGAACGATAAGATAGTATTATTGACTAATTAAATAAGTATCAATCGCGCGAAAGAGAATACGGCTGTGCAGAGCTGCACCTTTGCAACAGCCGTTTTTTTATTGCGCAGAAAGAAATAAATTAAAATGTTTATAATAAATTGGGATTTAATAGCAGGAATGATGATAAAAACAAGCCAAGAAGCAATAAGAGAAAAGATTCCGTGTCGTTTTATGGGATTTGGATCAAGTCCTATGTATTTAATACGGCGAAAACAGAAAAAAATAAAAGGACAGAAAGATGACACAAACAGCAAACGTAAAAACTAAGCGAATGGCTCAGAAGGAAGATATGGTTATTCAGGGAACTGCCGGCAGAGTAAGAAAAGATGAATTACCTGCGGCAATAGCTCCGATGACAGCCTCAGCCCCTGAAGTAGAAACTGTTATGGCTGAAGCAGAACCAATTCCCACACCAAAAAAAACCAGAAAACGAAAAACAAAGAAGAAATAAATGGTTAAAGCAATAGATAAACCGAAAACTACGGATAAAACGGACAGAGATGCCAAAGGTAGATTTATTAAAGGGAATAAAGCTGCAACAGGTGGCCCAGGCTCAGCTTCAACAACAACAACTAAATTAAAACATTGCTTTCAGCAAAATGTAACTGAAGAAGATATAAAGGATGTTATTGCAAAGCATCTTGAATTGGCAAAGCGTGGGGATATGTCAGCTATAAAGGAATTGTACGATAGGCTATTCGGCAAGCCATTACAACGATATGAAGGCGATACAGAGGTCAGAGTGTACACTGATGAGCAGTGTGATAATATCCGTAAAATGTTGGCGGTAAGAATATTTGATGCAAATGAACCGGCGAAAATTGCTTAAATCTACATTGGTTACGATAGCAGGAATGCAGATAATTAATCCTGCAACACTTGCCAATGATGACGTTGAAATGATTGGCGAGAAAATCCTGAATTACGATCCCCTGCCTGCACCAAAAAAATTTCATGCAAGCAAAGCTAAATTCCGTTGGATTATGGGCGGTAATCGTTCCGGTAAGTCTGAAAGTTGTATTGGTTATGATTTATGCACTTATGCATTAAATATGCACCCAGTACGCAAACCACCGAGTTTGTATGACTTGAACATATCTCCATACACTAAGACCCCAAAAAAGGTTACTATATGGGCTGTATCAAATTCCTGGCCGCTCGTAGGCAAACTTCTGTGGGGAGAGAAGATAAAAGACTATCTGCCTAAAAGTCAGATAAAAACTATAATATGGCATAATAAGTCTTTAGAAATTCCTGAAGAAATACAACTACACAACGGAAATAGGATAGAATTTAAGGCGGGCGAACAAACAAGAAAAGCATTTGAGGGACGGCCTATTGACGCAATCTATCAGGACGAACAGATCAAGTCAGACTCAGAGGGTATATTTAAGGAAATGCAGGCAAGGTTAATAGACTATAAAGGTTTCTTTGCAGGTTCTATGACGCCATTAACTCCGCAACCCTGGCTCGAAGAAAAAGTGACTGACCCACCTAAAAATTATGATATTTTTTATGCTGATCTAAATGATAATCGTAAGAGTCGTGGTGGATATATAGATGATGAAGAAATCGACATGATGATAGATGAATGGCCTTTAGAGGTTCAAGAAACTCGAATTAAAGGTCATTTTGCAGCGTTCCTCGGCGCAGTGTATAAAACATTCAATCGAAGAACTCATGTTATAGAACCTTTTAAGATACCGAAAACCTGGACAAAGTATCGAGTAATAGATTGGGGCTTTAATAATCCATTTGCCTGTTTATGGATGGCCAGAGATAAAGACCGCAACTGGTATGTATATCGAGAACATTATGCGGCTCAGCAGACACTTGCATTCCATGCCCAACAAATAAAGCAACAAAGCAAGCAGGAGAGCTACAGATGTACCTGGGCAGACCATGATGCACAGGACAGGTTTGAATTTCAGCAGTTAGGGATTAATACATTCCCGGCCAAGAAGGACATACACTTAGGAATAGAGGCCGTACAGACCGCTCTTAAAGTGCAGGGCAACGGAAAACCCCGATTATTCATATTCAATACCTGTAAAAACTCTATCAGGGAAATGGGCGGCTATAAATGGGCTGAAGGATCAGAAAAGAAAGACGCCAAAGATGAACCACTACAATTAAATGACCATACCTGCGATTGTATAAGATATGCAATATACGCCGTAGAAGGTAAGCATTTCTTTAGTGAAAGTGATCTATCGTGACAATGAGCCAAGTAAATTTTGATGCAATTAACGACCTTGAGTTAGGCACGGTCTATGAGGACATATTGCCGACTCCCGACAGAAGGTACATTTACGGTGGTTTGGCCTGGCCTGGCAAGCGTCCGGGATATGTTGTATTAATTCTGATGGACTCAGAGGAATATTTGGATGGCCACAAGATATGTCTGTTAGCTGAGTATGAATCATTTAGCACAAGGGATTTGGTAAGACAGATAGGCGTACTTGATGATACATTTATGCCGGATAGATGGATAGGCGACCAGAGAAATGACGCCGCAGATAAGTTTGTTAAAGAATTATGTAATGACGGCGACAGGGATAGAAGACGCTCTAAGCTGATGTTCGTCTATACTTCAATGCTTGAGATGGATAACTTTTATCAATATGCCCTCGATGAGATTAAGCGGCGTTTAGACAGCAAGCGCAGAATGTTATATTTAAAAGAGTCTATTGTTAAAAATTACCTGTCTGAGATTGAGGCCGAAGAAATAAGTGATTTGAAATACGGAGACTATCCAGCAATAGAGGCATTAACTTATGCCGTTCTAACTATAAGCAAGAGTAGGATAAGAGAAAGAACACAAGGCAAAACACCTCTAACTCAGGACAGAACATATAATATGAGTCATCAAAATAAACAATACACAGTGGGGGCAAGAAAATAGGAGAAAGTTATGAGCATTGAAAACATACGACAAAATAACAGAGAAAAAAGTTTGCAATGGTGCTTAGAATATAAAGAGAAATATGGACGTTGGCCTACAAGTGACGAAGGAGTTAAACATTGGAAGTCTTTATTTCGTCACAAAAGAGTTAGAAAAATATAAAGGAATAATATAATGGGCGGCGGCAGAGAAGCAAAATCATATCCGGTAAAAGAACCTGATCCACCACCGACACCACAGGTAGTCGAAGAACAGATTGCAGCTAAAGACGCTGTAAAAAGAAAGGCGCGTAAGTCAGGCAGAGAGTCTAATATTTTTGCCAGAATGCTTAACAGTCAAATATTAAATTTCGGCAAATCGAAAGTAGGGGAATAAATAAATTGGCAAAGTGGATGTGTAAAACATGCGGATATTATAAAGAAATATATAAAGACAGTGGGGGTGAATGCAGGAAGCATGCACCAGATTCTATAGGAGATTGGCCTTTAGTATATGAATGGGACTGGTGTGGGGACTGGACAAAAAAGCAAGACAATAAAGTAGGGGAATAAACAATGTCAAGACAGCAATACACAGAAAGTTATTTAAGTCAGAAAAGATGGATAGTTGACGGAGATAAAGTCTTTGGTCATCCTGAGTATAGCGACGGCTACATTTACGACGGTACTATAACTACCGCCGCAGCCGCCG
>JASFSF010000317.1:0-3813 GCA_050114555.1 Ignavibacteria bacterium | reverse complement strand
CTTAATTATCATCGATTTGCTTAAGCTTAGATAAAAATGACCCCAAATATATTGATACTATTGATAACTGTCAAACATTATTCAGCCTGGTAGTATCCCCATAACTCATTATATAATAAGGAATTAGACGATACTTACTTGATGATTTTAGAGTCGGAATCATGTCGTATAAATGAGAAATATTATTTAAACAATTTTACAATTATCTTGTATATAAAAAAAGAAACAACTATACACAACCTCCAAGAAATGCTATCGGTAGAAAATTTAGTCAAAAAATTTCAGTCCGTCACTGCTGTAGATGATATTTCCTTCCAGGTAAATACGGGCAAAATTTTTGGTCTATTGGGACCCAACGGTGCAGGAAAAACAACTACTATCAGAACTGTATTAAACATCATAAAACCATCCTCTGGTAAAATATACTTTAATGGAAAACCGATTTCGGATAACTTTTTAAACCAGATTGGGTACCTTCCTGAAGAAAGAGGTTTATATAGAAAAAGTAAAGTGATTGATGTTATTCTTTACTTTGCCGAGTTAAAAAATATGTCGCACTCTAAAGCCGTGAAACAAGCCGACTACTGGTTAGATAGATTAAATATTATTCACTACAAGAATAATAAGATTGATGAACTCTCCAAAGGTAATCAGCAAAAGATTCAATTTATTATTAGCGTGATACACAATCCGGAACTAATGATATTTGATGAACCGTTTGCTGGATTCGATCCTATCAACCAGCAGGAGATTAGAGAAATGATTTTATCTTTTGTTGATGAAGGAAAAATAATTATTCTATCAACTCATCAAATGGAAACTGCAGAAAAACTTTGTTCTGAAATTTTTCTTTTAAATAAAGGCAAAGAAGTAACGAAAGGTGAGTTATCCGATATCAAAAAGAAATTCGGCGGTAACCACATTGAAATTAAATATAACGGCAATAATTCCGTGCTTAAGAATATGACCGAAGTTTTAAATATCGATACATACAACCAGTGCGCTGAAATACATTTAAAGGACGATGTTCAGCCATCAGAATTTTTGCAAAGAATTGTTGATAAGATTGACATAACACATTTCTCAGTAATTGAACCAACTTTAAATAGAATTTTTATCGATTTAATAAAACAAAACTAACTGCATTGAATGAATAAGATATTTACAATAGCAAAATGGGAATATTTTGAGAAGGTAAAAACAAAAGCGTTCGTAATTTCTCTTATTATCACACCTGTAATTATAGTATTGTTTGCTGTGCTGCCAACACTGCTTTCAAATAAAGAAGAACTTCAGACAAAAATAATTGGAATCGTAGATACTTCTTCAATTTTCATTGCACCTTTATCTTATGAACTGGAGAACCATCAAATCGATGAAGTTCAACCGAGATTCGTTTTAATTAATTTGACAGATTTAAACAAGCCATTAGTAGAATTAAAAGTTGAAGCAGATAACGATGTATTTGACAATAAAATCGATGGATATCTATGTTTTAGTAATGGCGGTACTGATTCTCTGGCAGTAGAATACAGAAGTAAAAACATTGGCAGCTTCAGAGAATTGAGGATACTTGATGTAGCAATTAATAACATTCGTGTTAAGACTCAGCTTGCCAGAAGTGGATTTGATCCGGTCATTGCAGAATTGGTACAGAAAAATGTTAAAATTGAACAAATAAAAATTGAAAAGGATGGAAAGGAAGGTAAACAAGATTTCCTGGTTACATTCTTTTCAGCATTTATATATATTCTTCTGCTCGTGATGATGGTGATTTATTCAGGTCAGATGCTGGTTAGAAGCATGATTGAAGAAAAATCAAATAAGCTAATTGAAATTATTATATCGAGTTGTACTTCAGAACAATTACTCACCGGAAAAATATTAGGGCTTAGTGCTTTAGGACTGACTCAAATAATTATCTGGTCCCTGATTGGTTTAACTCTAATGGGAGGTGCTGTTATCCCACAAGACGCATTTAAAAACTTTTTACCAATGCTTCTTTATTTTATTATCGGTTTTTTGTTTTACACAACAATTTTTGTTGGAATGGGTTCTCTGGTCACTACAGAGCAGGAAGCACAACAAATGACAACTTATATTAGCCTGATATTAATACTGCCTATTGTAATTGCCGTCCCTGCAATTCAGAACCCGGATTCAACAATAGTAAATATTATGTCTTATATCCCTTTCACTATTCCTTCCATAATGCTTCTCAGGTTTAAAATAGCACCTGTACCAATTACTGACATTATATTAACACTATCAATCATGATTTTTTCCATAATATTCACAATCAAACTTGCTTCAAAAGTTTTTAGAATAGGAATTTTATCTTATGGAACAAAACCAACTATTAAAGAAATTATAAAATGGTCAGGACAAAAATAGATTTATTAATTCAGTCTTTAATTTGATATTGATTCATCTCTTTTAATATCTTGATCTTTTAGTTGATAGACATTATTAATTTTTTGCAGAAGTTTTTCTACGATGTTTATTTTCATATCTGCCCTTGCTGCAATCGTACCAATGGCAACCTACCTTA
Organism: Ignavibacteria bacterium; assembly: GCA_050114555.1. Lineage (GTDB taxonomy): Bacteria > Bacteroidota > Ignavibacteria > Ignavibacteriales > Ignavibacteriaceae > BMS3ABIN03. The sequence goes on along the minus strand of JASFSF010000317.1, from coordinate 1,262 downwards.
TTTTTATATGGTGGTTTGATAGGTATGACAGAGAGCCATTCAAGCTGGTACTTGTAAATTATATTTGGGGATCATTCGGGGCAATAATATTTGCGGTTATTGGAAGCATCATATTCTCTGAATTTCTGTCAGTTTTAATTTCCAATGAAAATCAATTGAACTTTTTCGGGACAGTTATTACCGCACCGGTTGTTGAGGAAATAACTAAAGGCGCTTTTTTATTTATAACCGTAACCAATCGTAAGTTTGATAATATGACCGACGGAATAGTTTACGGCGGAGCGATAGGTTTGGGTTTTGGGATGACAGAAAATTTCCTTTACTTCGTTTCATTTGGCAGCAATATGGCCGATTGGATTGTAATAGTAATTATCAGAACACTGTTTTCTGCGGTTATGCATTGTGCTGCAACTGCAACTTTCGGAGCCTTTCTTGGATATGCAAAATTCAGGGGAAGAAAACACAGGATTCTTTACCCAATTATTGGAATAACACTTGCAATCATAATTCATTTTGCATGGAATGTTTCGGTAAGTTTTAAATCAACAGCATTCCTTGGATTCATTTTTATGGCTGCAACCATTGTAATCTTAGTTATAGTTTTTTCTGCATCTATACGTACAGAAAGAAAAATCATTATTAAAGAACTTTCACCGGAAGCGGAAAACGGTATCATACCTAACGATCATTTATTAATTTTAAGTTCAGCAAAGAGAAACAAACGCGGATGGATTAATGAATCGATCCGCAAGACCTATATAAAAGCTGCAACAACATTAGCATTCAGAAAGATGCAATTCAGTTACTCCAAGGGAAGAAGTCGGGAGTATTATAATATCGAGATTGATAGCTACCGGCAGTTTATTCAAGATTTGCTTCTCACTCCGGGCTGATGTTGATGGCAGAAAAACAAAAATGTATTTACATATATGCAGGGCATCCGATTTTTAATCAGGATTCAGTCACAAAATTTGAAAATCTATCTTCCGCTGATTCCTCTTTTTTATATACAAGTTTGATTGAAAATACGATTGAAATCCTAACAGGCTTAAGTAGCGGAATTGAAATAATATATTCGCTTGATATCAAAGATAATGATCACATCCCGTTAAACTTTTTCCCGCAAAATTCAAAGATCTTTTTTGCTACAACCGGAAATATAGCGTATAATTTAGATGTGCTAGATCAAAATTATTTTTCATTACATGAGAATAATATTTTCATTCGTTCTAATGCGATAGGTATATCGCAGCAAAATATTA
>JASFSF010000316.1:0-3815 GCA_050114555.1 Ignavibacteria bacterium | reverse complement strand
ATGGATTAATTCCGAAGGATATGCAAGGTTATGGACAGAAATTGAAGACAAGCTGAGGGTTGTTAAGAATCAATATGATAGAAAAGTCAATATAAATCAGTTTCCCGACGATTATTATGATCTTATTGATCGTATTCGTATTGATATAACGAGACGCAGAATCGAGGAGATGGACTTCACTTCTATTTTCACAATAGAGCAAACTAATCCAAATTTTCCGAAATCAATCCCGTTAAATCAGTTCTTACCGTTTGCGGGCGCATTTGAGGAAATTAAGGGAACTGGAGACAACGTTCCTATGTTGCAACAGAAAACAGGAGCAACCAGAGCGGTACCAGTCACATTGTACGGATTAGGTCATGCAAGAAGTCTTGAAGATGAACTTTATAACCTTGATATTTTTTCACTTGAAAAAGTAAATGCAGCGGTTGCGAGAGCGCATCGGGCTTTGAGAAATGATATTTGTTTTGGCCCGCTCATAGCATTAACTACGGCGGCTGGATGGGATGCATCGCAGCTTGTACCCGCAGATACAACCGGGGCAACATACGATCAAAGATTATATCTAACGATCAGGAATGCAATTAGGACGTTGTATGGATTGTTAGATCCTCAGACTCGTCAGGAAATTAATGCTAACGCGATAACCTTGCTTGTCAGAAACAAGGTAATCGAATGGGATCTTAGCCGTATACTGCTAGGACAGCTTCAGACGTTTGGCGGTCGTGGCGATGTTGAAAATAGAGAACGATTGCCCGTTAATGAGGTCTGGAAATACAAAGGGGACATTTTCGATGTCGGGCCACGTAGACACGAATATCCCGGAGTACCAGAAGGAACGGCTTATCTATTCGTAACCGGCCCGAACGGTGCACCAACCTGGACGCTAAACAAACGGCAGCTCACACAGGAGATTGGTCGTGGCGATGTTCTTCAGCTTGCGAGAGAACGGCGGGCGTGGTATTGCGGTCAGGCTGAATATCGGGAAGAGTTTCTCGGATCATCTTCTGATGATATCGGGGCTGGGCTTGGTAGCGGATTCGGTTATGTTGTAGCAATAGATTTGCCTGAATTTGATGAAACCTAAATTGAAAATTTTATATAAAGGGTTCTTGGGGTTGCTTCGGCAACCCTTTTTTGTTATAATATCATAATGCAGATTGTAACAGTTCAATTTAATTATCCGAACAGATCGGATTATTCAAAACTGCTTGATGTTTTTAAATATTCAGTAAAAAAACACATGCCAAAAGCTGATTTTATCGAAATCAGGATTGATCCACCACAAAATCCAACTAAACGAGATTTAAATTTTATGTATAACAGTGTAAAGTTACGTCACTGGGTTATGCATCTTGAGAAGACTAACGATAATGTAATATTCGCTGATTGTGACATGTTATGCCTAAGAGATGCATCTCATGCGTTTAAATTTAATTTCGATGTTGCTTATACGGCCAGGACTATAGTTAATAGAATTCCCATGAATGGCGGGATAATGTTCGCCAGGCCGAACGAAAACTCAAGAAAGTTTTTTCGCAACATGTTAAGTGTAAATGATTTAATGTTAGGTGATGTTAGATTTCATAATCAATGGCGACGCAAATATGCCGGCATGAACCAGTCAGCTTTCGGGTGCGTGCTTGAAACGAGAAGTAAGGGGATTAAAGTTTATAAGTTTAAAACAATAGAATGGAATGCCGTTGATTGTGATTGGAGTAATGTAAATCACAGAACTGTATTTATTCATTACAAATCTAAATTGAGAAAAATGGTTCTTAATGAAATTAAAAGAAATCCTGCACATATGCAGGTTATTAGATTGTGGGATCAGTATTATAAGGAAATGAAATCAAAAAAATGAAAATAGTTGCTATTTATTTTGAGAGAAAGAAAAAATTTAGATCTTTTAAAAGAGTTTTCTTTAAGTCTTGTAAAAAAATAATGCCTAAAACGAAGTGTCAAGTTATAGAAATCCCACTTCCGGAAAATATTGATCATAAACGTGATACCGCTTATGCTTTTCTTGCTGCGTGTAAATATGCGTTAAGATCGAAGGTTTTCCTCGCTATATGCGATATTGATCTTATGTTTCAAAAATCAATTCTTGATATTGAAAAAGTAAAATTCGATATAGCAATTACGACAAGACAATCTAACATGAGATATAATACTGGTCTATGGTTTTATCGACCGACAAAAAAAGCAAAGATTTTTGTTAAGCGATGGTATAATAATACAAGAAAAATCTTACATAATTTTTGTGAGTATGAAGAATTTTCACATCAATATGGTGGGATTGATCAAGCAGCGCTGCATACAACGATTAATGAAAACAAAAAAATAGGCGCAAAAATAGTTGAATTGTCATGTTTGGAATGGAATGCTACTCAATCAGAATGGAAACATATAACGGAAAATAACCGAGTAATTCATGTCAAATCCGGTCTATCTGGCGCCTGTTTTGGGAAACCGATCCCGGAAGGACATGAATATATGAAAAAAATAATTGATATATGGAAGGGATATGCAAAATGATTATCCCAGGAGTCTGCCTTGAATGGCTAAAGCTACAAAGATCAGGGTATAAGAATATAAAAGACGAATTTCTTGCAGATATAAAAAACGAATTTAAATTAATGGTCTCTTATCTTCCTGAAAAAGTTAATTCTATTCTCGATATAGGATGCGGGATTGGTGCGATTGATGTATTATTGCACAATTTTTATTATAGAGATAATCCAAAAATTTATTTATTAGATAGCGAAATTAATAATAATGAAATCGTTTATGGATTTAACAGGGGAGAAAGTTTTTATAATTCTTTTAATGCGACCAAACAACTTATGAAAGCGAATAATATAAAAAATTATACTTGTCATGATATAAAAAACGGATTTCCTGACATAACAAATGTTGACTTAATAATTTCATTACTTTCATGGGGATATCATTATCCTGTTGACGAGTATCTTAATAATGTGAGAAACTGTATAGCAGATAACGGAGTATTAATATTGAATGTAAGAGAAAACACGCAAGGAATTAAAAGATTAAAATCTATTTTTTCTTATATTGATATAATAGACGAATTCAATAAGTCATCATTCGTGTATTGCAGCGAGGTTAAAAAATGAGAAGGACTAAAAGATATTTACATAGGCAAAGGGCTGTTGTTATTCCTAAAAAACCAGAACCAAAGCCAATTATAAAAAAAATAATTAAATCTAAGAAAAAAGTAAAAGAGGTTCCGGTCACAGACGGACACAAGCCAAAACCCTATAAAAAACGACAGCGATGGGACGCTATACTTGATAGATTGCCGAAAGATCAGTTTATAATTGGCGCTGAAATTGGAGTATTAAATGGAAATACATCTCATAGATTATTATATTATCGGCCGTTATTAACATTAATTATGATCGATCCCTGGGATGTCCCTCCGGCAGGATCCAGTTATGCAAAACAGGCAGATACTAACGCGACAAAATCAAAAAGCGCTCATATAGCAGCATACGAAAAAACTAAAAAATTATGCGCTTTCGCATTAGAAAGAGCGCGTATTTATCGTAATTATTCGCATAACATAGCACCGTTGATAAAAGATCATAGTCTTGATTTCGTTTTCATAGACGGCGATCACTCATATGAGGGTTGTAAAAACGATATAAAATTATGGATATCGAAGGTAAAACCTGGCGGATTTATTTCAGGACACGATATTTATCATCCGAAATTAGGCGGAGTTGAAAAAGCAGTTTTTGAATTTTTCACTAAAAAACAGGTACAGTTAGACTATAATAGAACCTGGTTTG
>JASFSF010000315.1:0-3841 GCA_050114555.1 Ignavibacteria bacterium | reverse complement strand
AAGAAAAAAGCGACTTTGTGGTTGCAGTGGATAGCGTTGGTGCAGGAGAAGGAGAAGTAGTTCTGGTTGCCACCGGTAGTTCTTCCAGGCAGACTCATTTTACACAGGATAAACCTGTGGATGCTGTTATTATGGCAATAGTAGATAAGCTGGATATTTCTATTAAGCAATTGCTGGAAGAAAATGCCGATTAAATATCATTTTTATTGATTTTGCGGCTAAACATTTATTGGTTCAATTGCGACAATTTGAATGAATCGTAAAAAATGAAGATTAGAAATTGAAATTAATATGGAATAAAATTTGTTTTTAGGTAAAGTCATAGGAAATGTATGGGCAACTGAAAAATATGAAGCCCTTGAGAGCATGAAATTAATGTTTGTGCAGCCTGTTAACGCAGATTATAAGGAAACAGGCGAACCAATTGTAGCAGTAGATACAGTTGGTTCAGGGCCCGGTGAGGTGATATTTTATATTACCGCTTCCGAAGCGGTAATACCTTTACCGGTTGATTTTGCGCCGGTCGATGCATCAATTGTTGGAATTGTTGATACAATTAATAAAGAAAGTTAGTAATTAATGCCGTGAAGATTACCAAACAATACACATATCGGGAAAGCCAGTCCATAGATAAATATCTTCAGGAGATTGGTAAAGTTGAACTACTTACTGCCGATGAAGAGATTCAGCTCGCCAAAAAAATAAAGAATGGAGATAATGCAGCATTAGAGCGACTTACCAAAGCTAATCTTCGTTTTGTTGTGAGCGTAGCAAAACAATACCAGAACCAGGGACTATCACTTGGTGATTTAATTAATGAAGGTAATCTCGGACTTATAAAAGCAGGAAAAAGATTTGATGAAACGCGTGGATTCAAATTCATCAGTTATGCTGTATGGTGGATTCGCCAATCGATTCTTCAGGCGCTTGCCGAACAATCACGAATTGTACGTCTGCCATTAAACAGAGTCGGCGCACTGAATAAAATTGGTAAGGCATATAGTAATCTTGAACAAGAGTTTGAACGGGAGCCAAGTGCAAATGAACTTGCAAATGAACTGGAAATGGATGTAAGTGAAGTAGCGGATACTCTTAAAATATCCGGGCGGCATATATCGGTTGATGCACCATTTTCACAGGGTGAGGAAAACAGGCTACTTGATGTCATTCAGAATGAAGAGCAGCCTTCACCGGACAACACTCTCATTTCTGAATCACTAAAAACCGAGATAGAGCGTGCGTTGTCTACCTTATCGGAGAGAGAAGCCGAAGTACTTAAATTATATTTCGGATTTGATACTGAACATGCGATGACACTTGAAGAAATCGGTGAGAAATTTCATCTGACACGTGAACGTGTAAGGCAGATTAAGGAAAAGGCAATCCGTCGCTTGAGACATGCTTCGCGCAGTAAAAATTTAAGAACATACCTTGGATAGAATCGTGCGTGATGCAAACCGTCTTATATATCTTCTGTTTATAATTTTATCTTTTCTCGTTTTTCTAAGATGCAGTACAACCTCGAACACATCACGATACGGGGATAACGACGATTACGAGAACTCTGAAAATGCACGACACAGATTTTCTTCCTACGAAGATGAACGAAGTATAACTGCCGATGAAAATGATAATATTACAGATTATAATTCGGATGAATATGAAGATTTTGATTATGAGAATAGTGTTGATGTATCTGAAATAGTTGAGAGATATAATTTAAGTGAATTTGACTATAACAATGATACGATTACACTCAAGGAAAAACTTCTGCTGGAAATTATAAAGTATCTTGATACGCCATACGAGTATGGCGGTACTTCAACAAACGGAATTGATTGTTCTGCCTTCACTCAAAATGTATTCAAAAACACACTCTCAACCGATTTGCTTCGTTCGGCGAGAGATCAATACTCACAGGGTGAAATTATAAGCCACAAAGAAGATCTTCAGTTTGGTGATCTCGTATTCTTTGACACACAGCGGGGTGTGAGGCCGGGTCATGTGGGAATTTACATCGGGGATGAGTTGTTTGCGCATGCCAGTACTACAAATGGTGTTACTATTTCTTCGATAAACCATTCTTACTATCAAAGCAGGTATGTGGGAGGGAGAAGAATTGAACCGGAAGGTACATTTTAAAGTGACATTAGCATTTCTGTTTTAACACATCTTGTTTCTACTGTGAATTAAGTAATCTGTTTATTTCTGTAATCCTTGCCAGGTGATGATCGTCATGTTCAGCTACAAAAAGAAAAAGATCCATAATTCTCATAGGTGTTTTCAATCTTGGATGGAGAGCAGATTGAAACACATTTTCTTCCGTGAGTTCTTTTAACCGGTTTACCAGCGATATTCGAATGTTGTAAAATTCATCAAGCAAATCATTTGCATCCCGGTTGTTATGATCCGCCTGATGTGTCTTTTTATTAGTCAGATCTGCCGGTCTCATCTCTTCTTTTTTATCCAGGATGTCTTCAAGTCTTCCGCTCCAGAGCGGTTCCAGGTCGGTAAGGTGTCCGATGTTTTCCTGTATCGACCACTGATTATCAATCCGGGCCCGTAAGTTCATTTTGGAAATTTTTGAGATTTTCTCTTTTAAGCGAATCGGTGTGCCTTCTAATCTTTCGATAATAGCGGGAAAGATATTCTGCTTATTTGAAAAGTCAAATTTTCTTTCAAACCATTCTATCTGTTTCATTATAATCCTTTTACTTTTAAAATAAGGAATTATGAACTAAGGCATCTTATAAAAGAGAATCAATCATTTCATATTCAAAATTATATTTCTGAAACTTACCAAATGTAAATTTCCATATAGACTCAGAAAGATGTCCTTCCGAATTATAGTTAAACGATATTGATGCATCAAAACCGTCTTCGCCCTTAAACTCACCACCGGTAATTATTCCCAAATCATTCACATTAAAAGTTATCATACCTGTTAACCAATTATCAATATTCAACAGGTAGGCTTTCATCAATTCATTATCTGCATTGTACAGATAAGATTCAAAGCCGTAAAGTGTATCTGCCCTGTAGAAAGATCTCAGAATCAGGTTGTTATTTTCATCATACTTATATGTGAATTTCGCAATCTCACCGTTTGAATATCCCCGGTTTGATGAGACTAACTTCCGTTCTGCATCATATTCATAAAATGTAGTAGTTGTAATTCCATCCGAACGAGTGAAAACCTTTTTAACCAGTAAATTATTATCATCGTAATAATAAATTGACGGACCACCTGTTTCATTATTAAAAGTATAATTTTCCTTATTGATACGAAATTTTCCTGAGGTTTGTAACAACGGGCTTGAGTAGTAATTTCGTATTAAATTCTTCTTTTGGTAAATGTATTGAAATGTCTGGCTCCAGTAGCCGTTAAAGTCCCAGAACTCTTTTGATAAATTATCAGCATTGTCGTATTCGTACATTATATTACAAATAACATTGTCACCCCTCATCAATTTTGCATTTTCTCTCAGATCTCTGTCATTATAATTATAGACTAATGTTCCGTTAAGCCAGCCTTTATGGTTTGAGAACTGAGCCTGTTTCAACCGGCCGTTCTCATACAAATAGGACGCAAAACCTACGGTACTATCAGATCTGTAAAAATGTTCAGATATTTTATTTCCTGTTGAATCAAAATTAAAGAGCTCAAATGAGGTTAATCCGTCTGAAAATTCTCTGAATGCAGAGATTAACTGTCCCTTTGCATCATGCTCATAAAAGTTGCTTGAATACCTGCTGCTATCTTTAACGAACCAGGAAGCTTTATCTAATTGTCCATCCTGATTGTAAATAAATTTTGTAGTGGCTATCTCTCCGTTAGCAT
>JASFSF010000314.1:0-3847 GCA_050114555.1 Ignavibacteria bacterium | reverse complement strand
TTCCGGTTCAAAACTTCTGCTGATATAGCCATTAACCGGCTTTATAAAAAATGGTAATGTGTTATCCTGGTTGAATACTCGTGAAAATAATTTTTCCACAATTAAAAGAATATTGCCGCCAAGTCCAGATTCAACCGGTTGTGATATTGAATCCTGAAAGTTACTTAGAGAATCGAACAACGTAGAATCACCCAGAATAAGAGAATATTTAAGACGTTCATTGGTAGCTTTCAGTTTTCGCAATTCTTTCACAAGAAAAACCATCTTGTCATTCAGCTCTTCTACTCTTTGCCTGTCTGCATCGTTAAGACTTTTATCTTCCGGAAGCAAGTATTCATTAGCACCTGAAAATGATAAAGCGTAGAATCCGACTGCGGTAATTAAAATCGTGTATATTACTACTATCCAAAATACATTACTAAAACTCAGCTTTACCGATCTGGTACTTTCCGATGTTACTTCAGGAACAAATATTACTGAAAAATTTTTTAATTTTTTTATGTAATCAATGAACCGCATCGATTGAATATAATTAAATAAATTTTGATCTGGAAATTTAACTTAACTTTTTCCACAATTCCATAAAATTAATTTTACCCTTTCTTAGTACAATCGGAATATCACCGGTCAGATCGACCAACGTTGATGCTTCGGATTGTAAATCTTTCGCCGTGTAAAATATTGCATCAACACACTTTGTAAACTTACTTCTCAAAATTGATTCACCATCAACCAGCGGTGTTTCATTACTGAAATTCACACTGGTTGATACCAGCGGTGATTTAATCATATCCAGTAGATCACGACAAAAGGAATGATCGGGAATTCTAAATGCTGCCGTAGCATGATTCAAGATTTTTTCTGTTTTACTGTTCAAGTTCAACACTGTTGAAACCGGTGCCGGCCAAATATTACTCAATATTTCCAGGGTTTTTACGGGAACATCTGCATATCCACTGAGCATACCAACATCTTCAACTAACAAAATATACTGTTTATTACTAACTCTTCCCTTTATATTATTTAACTTTTTCATCGCTGAATTACTAAATGGATTGCAACCGAACCCATATATCGTGTCAGTTGGATAAATGAACAAGCCTCCGTTTACATAAAGCTCAGCTGCTCTTTCAACAGCCATCTGTGTGTCAAGGTCAATATTAAATTTCTCAAGGGGATTATTCATTTATTTTCATTAACCGGTCTGCTTCCTTTATCACATCTTCGGGTAATAGCTTATAACCACAATCAAATGTTTTAATCGGGCATTTTTTGTGTCCATGTATGCCGCATGGTTTGCATTCCAGGTCCTCAAAACTCAAAACAGAGCTTTTATCGTTGTAAGGATAAAATCCAAAATTTGGAACAGTCGAACAGTAAAGAGTCAGCACTGGAATATCAGCACACATGCCCAGATGAGTAGGAGCACTGTCATTTGTTATCAATAGTTTTGATTTTTCCAGAAGATACACAGTTTCAGGAACAGTTAGTTCTCCCGCAAAATTAATTACTATTCCATTAACCTGTGAGTTAATTTCTTCGCACAATGATTTGTCATCAACTCCACCAATCAATACAACATTTTCGTCTCTATCTACCAGCAATTGAATAGTTTCCATAAAATATTCTTTAGGGTATCGTTTTGTGTTCCAGATACTTCCCGGTGCAATTGAAATAAAAGAATTAATTAATTCATTTGCGGATAATAGTTCGTTTACTTTTCTTTTTTGTTGATCGTTCGCATAAACTTTTGGCAATATTTTCCAGTCTTGAATTGCCAAATCTTCTCTGATTAGTGCTAAATTTCTTCTAACTTCGTGATGATGTTTTTCATACTCAGTTATATACCTGAATGCAAACTTTAAAGCATTTTTATCAAATCCATAACTCTCATTTACTCTTAAGCCTAAAGTGATCAGTGCACTTCTGAATGAACGATGCGGACAATAGATTTTGTTGTAATTATGTCTTCTCAAATCCTTAATAAATTTACATAAAGCTAGAAGTCCTCTATGCTTATTTAGTTTCTCTATTATAATAACATCATTTACAAGAGGTGAAGAAAGGAATAACTCTTCGGTAGCAGAAATTGCCAAAACATCAATAATCCCATTGGGATTAATTTCCTTTAATTTCTGAATTAATGGTAATGTAAGCACTGCATCACCTAAATAAGCAGTTTGTATTATAAGTATTCTTTCGACTTCGCTGTTCAATGTTTCCACCTTTTATGCATCCATAACCATTGTTCGGGAAACTGGCGTATAAAAGTTTCCAGATGTGTCATATGTCTTTGGCTAATCTCTTTTACCTTCTCTTCCGTAGTACCTTCAACATCATCTAACTTTATTTCAACTATTTCAGTTTTATAACTAAAGTCACCACAGCGTACACAAACACCATATAATATTGGAGCTCCCGTTTTTAACGCAAGTACAGCAGGCCCGGTATGTACTGATATATTTCTGCCAAAGAAGTTAATTCTAATACTTTCCTCCGGACCTCTTTGATCAGCTACCATAGCGACTACCTGTTTTTCTTTCAATGTTTGATATGTTTGTCTTATTGATAATCCCAAAGGAACGATTTTGTTGTTCCATTTAGTCCTTGCTCTATTCATCCAATTTGTCACATAAGGATTTCTTTGCGGTTTTACCACAACAGAAAAAGGAATATTGAGCTGGGCAGCTACCGAAGTCGCTACATATTCCCAATTACCAAAATGAGCAGATAGAAGGATCACTCCTTTATTCTCATTATATTTTTCTATTATTAAATTCTTGTTTAGACAATTAACTTGCTTCTCTATGTCATCACGGCTCATCCAGGGAATTGATAATATTTCGGTAAGAGTGATTGCAAAACTTTCATAATTTTTAAATGCGATTTCCCTTATTCTTTTCCTGTCATACTCAGGGAAAGCATTGGTTAAATTTTCTATTACTGTAGATTTTCTAATTGGAATTAAATAATAGAATATTACTGCAATTACAAATGAGAATTTTCTTGAAAGACGCAATCCCAAAATCTTAAAGAGTATACTGAATGATAAGAAGAGTATGTATTCCAGTTTATTTTTCATTGTTAGGTAACGAAACTATTAAAATGAACAGGAAAGTCAAAAATCGATTAATGCAGAACAAAAAAAAGCCCTGATAACAGGGCTTTAAATTAGAAACATAATTAACAAGATTATCTTACTTGAATTCGTCTTTGCCAGTTTGGATCTGCTAATTCTCCCCTCTTTGTTGAATGCAGGAGTCTATATTCAGTAAAACCCGAGATATTTCCAAATACAAATTCGACGCCGCCTTCAATATTATAGTAAACCCAGGTTTCGTAAGGCCTGGTTTCCGGCTCATTTGGATATCTATTAATTTCACTCGGAATTCCATATGTTAAATAAACTCTTCCTCTGTCAGTTTTCCAACCTTTCCTTCCTGTAATTGAAAAAGAATTATTACTCTCTTCAATTCTTCGGATATAATCCCGAAGATAGTAATTCACTTCGTCGGTTGGATCCTCATCCCTTAATTTCCAGAATTTTGACAAAAATTCTCTTTTCCCATCCTCAGTTATTAGTGTTTCATATGCATCTATTTCTGCTTTAGTAGCTATATACTCAGACTTTGCAAAAAAATCATCCAACTCTTCCTCTGACATTACTCCGAACATACCAGCAATAATACTTTTCGTTTGAGTCTTGAATGTATCCTTTACTGTAGGATTATGAACAAAGAACTTTTTTGCAGAAGAGACGCCGTAACTTTCAGCGCTATCAACCAAAGATAAGACAAGTGTATATGTACCGCTCGGAAGTTTATATGCCATTATTCTTCCAACTTCG
>JASFSF010000313.1:0-3849 GCA_050114555.1 Ignavibacteria bacterium | reverse complement strand
GCCACGTTCCGATGATTGACATATCTGCTCTTGCAATTGATGCAACACAATCATTTGGACAGCCTGCCATTTTAAATTTCCACTTATACGGGAATGCAGGTCTGTGGAGTTCGTCCTGGTAGTGCATCGTTAGGAAATGAGTTAATGCCATTGTATCATAGCATGCCCATTCACAGCGAGCTTCTCCACAGCAGCAGCTTGGAGTTCTCACATCGGAACCTGAACCACCAAGATCAAATCCAGCGGCTGTCAGTTTTTCAAATACAGGTTCAAGTTCTTCCGTTCTGGTTCCGAGGAAAATAATATCTCCTGTAGAACCATGCATGTTTGTTAAACCTGATCCATGCTCCTCCCAAATATCACATAGTGTTCTTAAAGCATCTGAAGTGTAAAACCAACCAGAAGGATGATTGATTCGTAAGGTATGAAAGTGTGATACATTTGGAAATTCTTCCGGCAGATCGGAATATCTTCCGATAACACCACCGCCATAACCGAGTACACCGACAATGCCGCCATGCTTCCAGTGACCAATTTTTTCAGTATAAGATCGCTCAAGTTGGCCTAAAAGATCGTTGGCCATCGGAGATTTTTCCGAGGCTGTCTTTATTTCTTTAACAAAACTTGGCCAGGCACCCTTTTCAAGTTCATCAAGTTGTGGGGTTTCAATTTTTTTATCAGCCATTTTGACTCCTTTAATGTTTTGATTTACTCAAATTTTGATTGTTAAATTTCAAAGATGTGTATGATGTGGTTTTATGTACGCCACAAAAATTGTAAATCTCCCTCACGGTTAATTCAAGGTTTCCGGGTGAGACTTCAGATACTAAAACCGTAAAAAGATCAGTCGAAAATGAACAACCTTCGTATATTTTGATCGATCCTTTCCATATACTCATAATTCATCCTTTTTGTGGAAATCTATTATAAGTGAACTATTCAAAAATTAAACAAGATGCTAATAAAATCAACAAAAAAGTAAGTTTTGTGTACTATGTGTTGTACGGGAAAGGTTACTTATCAGATGAGGTTTGATCGAAATTTTTGTAAGGAAAACTCATCTTATAGGTACGTGTAACGACCTGACTGCAAGCTCTATTATAAATGTTCTTAGTTCAGGACTGTCCGGTTGCAGTTCTAATCGTTCTGGTAATGTACCGCAGTTAAAATTTGTGAAATGTGTTTCATGTGGATGCTGTAAGTAAAGTGAAAGACGGCTGAAACCGATTGGCAATGGAGCTAACATCCACCAGGCTATCCAACCATTGATTATTGGATATGGATCATATTTGATCATATGAAATTTTTCAAATCGCTTATGAAAAGCGGCCAACAAGCCCTCAAAACGAGTTCTGGATTTCATATTTATACGTTCTTTTAATCGCTGCACGAATCTATTTTGCGATGATAAGACAATGTTTTTTAACTTTTTATCCTTAAATATCACCATATAATTATCCAGCTTTTGCGAGCGATTGGACTCATAAGCATTAATGGCTTCAAGAATTAGTTTCCTGTTGTCAATTGAGTGGTAAAGCTTATTTTTTAAGTCTTTATCGTAATAGGCACGGGTGAAATTGTTAAAGCTGGTTGCGTATGGAAAAACTACTTTCAAAGCATCTTCAATAACTCTCGATCCATAAGACATAAAAGTCGGGCAAATTATTCCACGACAATTCATCCGGTCTAAAAGATCGACCCATACTTTGCTGGAATCCTTTTTACCTATTTCAAATCCAAGCACAACAGTCGATAATGCATCAATTGCCATTGCAAGGAACATACAATTTTCATCGCTATCAGTGGATGTGCAATTAAATTTAGTTCCTACAAGATGAATGAGTCTGGCTTCATGTTTGGGCGAACATGCATCAAGATATTCTTCCCATTGAGCACAGCCTAATAGATATTTTCTTATCTTCTGATTAATTCTTGTCGGAGAGTTAGGATAAATAGATCTTAAATCACGGTATGAATATCCACTGAGATAGGCTTCTGCTAGTGCACCAAAGTCTGGAGCGCATTTTTCTAATTTACTCTGTACCCAGGTTTTTTGGCAGAATAAACACCGAAAACGCGGATTATTTGTAGATGTCCGTCCGTGCTTTATTATTCTTGCACTGTTGCAGTAAGGGCACCTACAGTTCTCCTTGTTCTCCATATTACTCTGCAATTATTTAAATTTTAAGCGATAAATTTAACAATTATAATTCTATTAGAAAATATCTTTCGGTTTTACTTTCGGGGATAGGAAAAGTGAGAATAGCATTCAGTCAAAACCTATTCACCGAAAATCTATCAACATTCCAATCGTCTCAAAAACAATGAAATTAAATACGACTAATCAATTATTGTAAGAATACCAATAAACGACAATTATTTATGTATTAAAACAGTTTATGCTAATACATATTTATCAATTCATTAACGAATCAGTTTTGTTCACTTCTATTCATACTTAATATATTGAATTTTTTCCCAATTTTCCGTATCAATTTATCTTCTTCAACTCATCAAAAATCAATTAAAATGGTATTATCTGGAAATTGAAAGTCCGTAACAAGGAATAATAATGTAAATGTATCTGAATCCTCGACAGATCATTTAATATTGTGTAAATATTGTTTTGCAACAAATAGTACACAAAAAAGATAATAAGATTGATAAACCAGGTTCAAATAATTAATTTTTATCAATATTATTGAACAATTTACTATTTGAATCAATTAATTGTTCAAATGGAAATATTATCAATAGTTCACGTCTAAATTTTTTGATTTACAAGATGGAGTGAAAGTGCTAGACTACAAAATCAAAGAATCCCAAATAACAATTGAAAAAGGTGATCTCACACTAGCAGAAATTGAGGCAATTGTTTTTTATGCAAGTCATAACCTTTCACTTGGCTCGGGATTCGGGAATGCGATTGCAGTACGCGGAGGAGTTTCAATCCAGGAAGAACTGGATAAACTTGGAAATCTGGACACTTGTGAAGCTGTAATTACAGCGGCCGGCAATTTGAAGTCGAATTACATAATTCATGCAGTTGGTCCAAGATTTCAGGAAGCTGATATCGAAATTAAATATCGCAAAACACTTGAAAACATTTTGAAAATTGTTGAAGAAAAGAAAATAAAAGAAATTGGTTTCCCACCGATGGGTACAGGATTTTACGGCATTTCTTTAGAATTGAGTGCCCGGGTAATGCGTGAGGTTTTTGACGAACATTTATCAGGTAATACCTCGTTAAAGAAAATCTCGATTTATTTAGCGGACAATAGAGAGATTAGCGTCTTTAAATCAGTGTGGGCAAGAAAAGTTTAACATTAAGGAAATAATTTATGAGTGACTTACTTCATTTTTCTGAACACACTTTACAGGAAGTTGCAATTGTTTTTATGATAATAGTATACTCCCTCCGAGTAAGGTGGTTATTTAAATTTAAAGGAGGAAAGGAAAGACAGGCACCAACCGGTGCAGAAGACACAACAAAAAATAGAGGAATACTTTATTCCTGGGCAGTTATCGGAATGCCCTGGACGATGGAAAGCACAAGGAAAAAACCATTTTTTTATACTCAGTTTGTAATTTTTCATCTTGGTGTTACCATGGCTATACTTCTTTCATTCATAATACCTTATGCACCATCATTCTTAAAGGCTCACCCATTAATAATTCCTGTATTTCAGGTATTGATTGGCGGAGCATTTTTAGTTGGTGTATACAGAATAATCAGAAGAATCAGCAGCGTTTATGTTCGAGCTATTAGTTCACCGGATGATTATTTTTCTTTAATACTATTAACCGTCTGGTTTTGTTTTGCATTTTTCGCCGTACCGAATGACTATA
>JASFSF010000312.1:0-3853 GCA_050114555.1 Ignavibacteria bacterium | reverse complement strand
AGAGTCTCTCTTTCATAATAGCTGGCGAATGCGCCTTCAATGACCAGGCTATGCTCCTCATTATTTCCAAATATGTGTTCAAAGGCAGCCCCTATCTCACCTTCACTTTCTAGCTCGTCGTTTTGGTTATGCGATCGCATTCTTGATTGAAGTTGTCGCTGGAAAGTAAATTCATTTAAATCCGAAAATCCTTCGTGCATGGAATTTTGCAGAAAATAATTTCCGGATAACTCAACAAAATTTTGATTGTCGAATTGATAGGTTACCCCCAGATCAAAAATATGCGCAATTGGATCAGATACGGTGTTGCCAATTTCCTGATAAAACTCAATCATATTTTCTGCTCCAGGATTTTTTTCAGTCCTGTCATCAGAAAAGTTGTTCTTTCCCGAGGAATGTCTTAATGAATAACTTCCGAATGAATTGAATTGTTTATCACCGTAGTTTAAAATAAGAATAGCATTATATCTTTTTTCATTTCCCATATTTCCAATTAGCTGACCGTTTATTCCTTGTTCAGAATCCTTCCTCTGTATGATATTAATAATACCACCTGAACCTTCCGGATTATATTTTGCCGAAGGATTTGTTATTACTTCTATACGATCAATCGTACTTGCCGAGAGTTGCTGTAAAGCTAAAGGAGCATTGCGTCTTAAAAGAGCAGATGGTCTGCCATTAATTAAAAAGGTTATATTTGAATTGCCCCGCAGGGTTACATTTCCACCTACATCAACAGTAACAGATGGCACATTTTGTAAGATGTCGCTTACCGAACCTGATTCACTGCTTATATCTTTCCCAACATTATATATTTTTTTGTTCAGAGTAGTTGTAAGCGTGCTTCTTTCTCCGGTTACACTAACTTCTTCAAGTAAAATAGTTGACTTGATTATAGGTATAAAACCCAGATCTGTTTCACCTGGCGACGCCGTGACAAATTTTTCCACGGTTTCAAATCCAATAAAACTTATTTTTATCAAGTATTGACCAAGCTCAACACTTTCAAAGTCAAATTCGCCATCTTCATCAGTTACCATACCGTCAACCATAGTACTATCGGCAGCGTTCAGCAAAACAACATTAACATATTGCATCGGTTCCTGGGTTTCGGCTTCTACAACAATGGCAATGATATTATTCGTTTGTGCTTGTGCAGATAAATAAGCTAACGAAAGCATTAAAAGAAGGACTAGATTTTTAATCATATTATTATCTCTACATTTTGGTAAAAAGGATTAATTGTGTTAGCCCCCCTCAACATAATCAGCTTTATCACCACGACGAACAATTGCAAACTGATAGATAAAGATATGTATATTAAATGTAGAAACAATACTTAACAGTAAAATATTTTTTTTGCTTGAAATAGTTTATATGACCGAATTGATTATAGCAGACACAGTTCAGCCTTGACATAATTTCTCTAGTGTAATTTATAAATAGAATGAAAGTGTAAGCTTTCGGAAAAATTTTTTCTTAATTCTTATGATTTAATAATTAGATAACAATCGAAGCATAAGAATCATTGTTAAGTACTTATATCTTAACAAACTAAAAGATACTTTTAATGAAATATTTTAATTTATTGAAGTAACTGTATTGATGGTAGTCTTGACTTATAAACAAATGATTAACACAATAGGAATATTCGGATAATCTTAACAGGAAATAACTCTAATTTTGAATAGTTTTTATAGGATTAATGCTGTAATTAATTATTTATAATGTTCTTTCTTTTAGCAAATAATTTAAAGTAACCTTTCCCCGGGTAATCTCACTAAGCCTGATTCATTATGAGACATTATTTAAAATGTTTTAGGAGAGTAAGCAGATATAATACAGCAAATCCTGAATTAAGTTATTTATCCTTTGATATTTTATAAACAGGAATCCTTGAGGCAAGTTTCTTTTTTATGTCCACCTTGATCGATATATCGAATTCTTCTTTTTGTTTTTTGTAGAACTCTATGAGTTCATAATTCTTCTCGTTTGAAACTATAGATTCTATCTCTTCTTTAGAAAGTAAATCAGTATAGAATACATAATTGAAAATATCTTGTTCAGTAACGGTAGTTTCTTTGATCATAACGAAAATTAAACTTTAGTTTAACGATATAATATCTACAAAAAGCTTTTACTCGGAAAAGTACTCTTATTTTACCGAAATTATTTCGGCAATTTTTTCTTTAAGCTGTTTTAAAAGATATTCCAGAATATTATGATATTTGATTTGATATTGATCTTTCGTGAGTCCATCCATATGGGGAACTAAATAGTTGTATAAGCTGGAGTTGGTTCCTCCTTCACATAAGTCCGCCGCCAATGATTCAATTGCAAGCTTAAAACTTTCGTATTCACCTTCGGAGAGTTTCCCCTTTTCATAATAAGTATTTTTTAACTTCTTCAGAGTAGTCTTCAACGCTGAGTTAACAATATCTTTTATCTCTAATTTTGCAGAGACTTCATTAACCGAATCAGGTTTAATGTAATCAAAAAGATTTATCTTTTTTAGTCTATAAACTAGCTCATTTAGAGGAATTGCTTCAAAATATTGCGTTTCATTCTTCAGGAAATAAAACAGCGATTTTAACAGTGTCTTTCTATCATAGAATAAATATGCAGGAATCCTATTAAACTCTTCATCAGGTATAACAATCCAATTTATAACAGAGTTATTGGATTCAACAATATATACTTTACCAAGGTAGTTGACTTTTTTATAATTCGCTGATCGGATTAAATAATTAATTGAATCCAGAATTTTTGAAAAGAACGGATCTGATTCTCTGAGCATACGGCAAATATGCTGTTCCATTCTTTTACTTATAATTTTGTTCAAAAAGAAAAGAGATTCATTTTCAGAATTAATCGGGGGATCCCAATTTTTTATTTCGTCAACAATTACGTAGTGATTGTTGTAATTCGCATTCTGAAATAGAGGAGCAATAGCTTCAATGGCAATCTCATCCATCGCACCATTATTTGTATTTATAATATTCTTTACCCTGTTATAACGGTGGTGAGCATACGATTTACCAATCTTAAACAATCGTTCAATAAAATTATTGAGTTCACTTTGCCGATAATTACCTTCACATAGTTTTTGGAAAAAACTATGATAGGAATAATTTTCGCCATCTGCCCTCATATGGCCTCCTGCTAATCTTTATTCAAGCAATTAAGTATAAGAAAATGAAAGTAAAAGTCTAATTATTACTTATTATATTTTCTTTAAATTATTACGAGAATGTATCAATGAGGGACAAATGAGACATGCTAAGTTCAAAACAGCTAATACATGGAGATTTTTTATTTCCTATTAATAGATTAATTGTTATTAATCCCACTAAATAAATTGCTCATTGATTATACGTATGAGATAAATTAACATCAACGAAATAACAAGATAAAAAATTAATATGACCATCATAATTAATTCTTGAATGCAGTTTGAAGATTACATATCAATGATAATTTTAATTAATGATGTTCAATAAATTAATCTTTACAAAAAATTGTACTTAAGAATGGATAATAATTTTTGAATTGGAGATTGTAACTTGAGTGAGATTGTCGGAACGGCGGGATTTGAACCCGCGACCCCTTGACCCCCAGTCAAGTACGCTACCGGACTGCGCCACGTTCCGAAGATTCACAATTTTGAAACCAACATTTCCAATATACTTTTTATCTCTTCAAGATCTTTCCTCAATGAAGAATCTTCCTTAATCTCCTGTTTAAGTGCTTGTTGCTCTCCTTTTGGTTCCTCAGGATGTACTTTTTCTCCGGATGCCTTACCGGGGGAATAATCTTCTAAGATTTTTTTTGCCCCTTCGATAGTATATTTTTT
>JASFSF010000311.1:0-3865 GCA_050114555.1 Ignavibacteria bacterium | reverse complement strand
TGACCAGGATGAGCCGCCATTTGTTGATCTCATAAATGCAACGTCTAATACATACAGCATTTCAGGATTCGTTGGATGCACTCTAACCTGGCCGAAATACCAGCAAAAACCCAGCGTACCGTCGCTTAGTTCATTATCCGGATCAACATTGATCCAGCTATCACCATAATCAGTTGTTTTATAAAGCCCGATTATATCGCTGCCATCGTTATATAATGCAAAAGATATGTTTGGATTGGAACCGCTCACTGCAAGTCCAATTCTTCCAATGTTCTGTGCGGAAGAATTAGGAAGACCGGTTGACGGATCAAGATGTTCCCAGTTAGCTCCCCCATCAGTTGTGCGGTAAATACCGCTGGAAGGACCGTATAGATGGGAACTATTCGGTCTGCGTACGCGTTCCCACATTGCCGCAAACAAAAAATCAGGATTGGTGGGATCCATCACTATATCAATTGCACCTGTAGAATCGGATACAAATAATGATTTACTCCAGGTCATGCCGCCATTGATTGATTTATAAACGCCTCGTTCAGGATTCGGAGAAAAATATGATCCAACTGCTGCGAGAAAAATTGTATCAGGTTTGGTTGGATGTACGATTATTCGGCCAATGGATGTTGTATTTGTCAATCCAAGAAAATTCCATGTTAGCCCGGCATCAGTAGATTTAAAAACTCCGCCACCGGGAAAATTATTGTGTCCGCCGTTCGCTTCACCAGTTCCCACATAAAGATTACTCGGATTTACCGGATCAATTCCAATATCTCCAATTGTTAAAACATTTAATGAATCAAAGATGGGAAACCAGCTTGTACCGGAATCTGTCGATTTAAATACTCCTCCTGTAGCGAATGCCGCATAAATAATAGAAGCATCGTTTGGATTAATTTCAAGATCCACTACGCGCCCGCCAACGTTAATTGGTCCTGCAAACTCCCATTGGACTGCATTCATTCCTTTTGCTAACCTGTTAGTTTTTGATTGGCTGTGCAGCTGATGTGCTTCCCTGATAGCATCGATATAAGCATCTGGATCAGCTTTCATATATGGAAAAAGTCTCTGCTCATATGCCCATTCATCTGGTCGAAGATCAATTTTCAATTTCTTTTTATTGTGATTGAAGTTCTCGGAATCGAAATGTTGCAGATCTGGGTTATGATAAAAAACCATTACGGAAATAGCTGCCGAACAAACAAAACTAAACAGAGTAATAATTTTCACAGAAGATTAATTTGAGTTGTTAGTAATAAAAAATATACGATGTTACAAATTTCTTTATCAACCCAATTACTGAGTTATAAGTTTAATTTTCAGATTATAATAATTTTTGAGAACTAATTACTTCTGTTGAAAAAATTTTCCATTTCCCATCTATATCTATTTTCAATGTATGTATTCCAACAGAGCGTGTGTTCGCAAATCCTACTCCGCTTGTAGCTTTAGTACTTTGCTGATATAAGGCCTGGACTTCTTCGCTGTTTATTACCAGGAATCTAAGATATTCAAGTTCATAAACCATATCATAATTCTTAAAAACAAACTCCATCCCGGTTTTAGTTGATTTGAATTGCGGGCTCTCGCTATGTATCGTTTCCAGAACACCATCAACTTCTTCAGCCTGAGTTGCCTCGAGATTCCTGTAAATCACCTCAGTTACTATGTCTCTAATTTCTGCCTGTTCCGGAGTGAATACTTTAATAATCTGCAACTCCTGTTCAGGTAGTTGGTTTGGAATCTGAGGTGTTTTTTCTTGCTGTTCATTTTTTTCTTCATTGGTAGTATCACATCCGAATGTAAATGCTAACACAATAATTATTAAATAATGAATTGCCTTTCTCATTAAAAGTCTCCTGTTAAATTTATCTGTATCACCGGTGCAAGTTAATAATAGTTATCAAAATATTATTCGATAACTGTTAGTATTTTTTCCAAATCCTCTTTGCTTGTTAAAAGTAGACCAATCGGAATTAACCTTGGTGTGAGAATTTTCCAGTCAGTATTTTTTGAAAATACCTCTTTAAACAATGGTAATGCATTATCCAAATCTCCGTTATTAACCAGAGTGACAGCATGCCAGTATTTCATCTCTTCATTTTCGGGAAACATTTCTTCCGCTGCAGAATATTCTTGCATTGCTAATTCCATATCGCCATGTTCTACTGCAAGATCACCTCTGTTCATATGCTCATAAGCCCTATGGACTTTTAAAAGTCGTTTTATTTCTTTAACTGGTTCAGGGTGGTCTTCAACCCTGAGATCGATAAGTCTGTCCTCCCATACTTTGCCGGTTGATGTCCCTTTAACTACCAAAATACTTGCAGATTGTTTTCCTCTTATATCACCACCAACCCATTCCGCAAATTCCAATGCGGCTATCATTCGTTCAGCTAGTGGTCCTGTTGAATATTCAAATGCATCGTACATCGCCCTCCAAACCTTGTCACTCAGCATCAAGTTTGCTTGAACTGAAAAATTTTTCCCAACGATATGACCAGCTTCGGGTATACAGTTTTTGCCGGTATATGCCTGAACGTTACCATTTACGTCAAGGATTGCCAATTGTCTTACATCTCTTCCTTCATCCAGCTCAATTAGCTTATCTACAACTTCAGGTGCTGTCATTCCATCTTTCATCATTTGTAATCCACGCGGACCAAAAGAAACATTTACAAAAGATTGTGTTGCAATTACACCAACACCAGCTTCACCCCAGGCAACGATAGATCCAACGGAAAACCAGTGTGACTGAACAGCAATACCCATTTCACCGGTTTCAGGATCCATAGCAACAATAGAATAGGTATGTACAAAATTATCGGAATAAAAACCCGTCTGTGCCATAACAACTCCTGATAAAATAAAGCTGATTAGAATTAAACTGTAAAAATACTTTTGCATTTCGATCTCCTAAAAAATATTTGCTCATTAAAAAATAGTATAACGATTTCTCATTCCCAACATATTTGTAACTTGAGAATTGCATCATATTGCTATACATTTTAGATGCTAATAACTGATCAAAATACAGCGGGAAGCAGATGATAAGCGGTAAAAATGTTCTAAATGCCATTGGCAACACATCATTAATACAACTGCAAAAAGTTGTTCCACCCGGTTGTGCAAAAATCTTTGTAAAACTTGAATGGGAAAATCCAACAGGCAGTATGAAAGACCGTGCTGCACAGGCTATGATTGCAAGAGCTGAGGATGATGGCCGTTTAAAACCGGGATATACCGTAGTCGAATACACCGGCGGAAGTACGGGTACCTCTCTTGCTTTAGTCAGTTCAATAAAAGGATACCGAATTCATATCATTACATCGGATGCATTCAGCCAGGACAAGCTGAACCAGATGGCTGCTTTTGGAGCTGAGCTTCAAATTGTTCCAAGCGAGGCCGGAATGACAACAAAGCAGTTGATATTAAACATGATTGAAGCTGCCCGCGAATATAGCAAGCAACCTAACACATACTGGACCGATCAGCTGAATAACACAGATAGTATTACAGGTTATTACTCACTTGGTGAAGAAATCTGGGATCAAACAGAAGGTAAGGTTGATGCATTTGTTCACTGCGTTGGGACAGCCGCCTCGACAAGAGGAATATCACACGTGTTAAAAAATTATAATCCTGACATTAAAATAGTTATAGTGGAACCGGGCGAATCTGCAGTGCTGGCTGGAGGACAACCGGGTCCGCATAAAATTGAAGGGGTAGGAATCGGTTATACGCCTCCGCTCTGGGAATCCGGTCTAGCCGATGATTTGATTGCAGTTAATACCGAGGATGCAAAAGCGATGACCAGGCGCTTAGCCAGAGAGGAGGGTCTTTTTGCCGGAACATCTTCAGGTGCAAATGT
>JASFSF010000310.1:0-3875 GCA_050114555.1 Ignavibacteria bacterium | reverse complement strand
GAACTCCATGTACTGTAAGGAGAATCACTCCATCTTACATTCATTGCTGTGGAAGCATCGGAGGCCAACCACATTCTGCCCTGGCTATCAATATCAATTGTTGCTGCCTCATTAAATGTTTCGTCCAGTGTTATAGAAACATTGTTATTTCGCGTTGTCCATGTCTCATAAGTGGGAGGTGAAGGACCATTGTCTTTATATTGAATTGAAACTAACTCGGCTGAATTAATAGCTTTTTCATCAGCTATTCCTTGAACCACTAATATATGAGTTATGTTTCCTATTGATTTCACATCAGCAAAAGTATCGCTTTCGTCCGATAACTTCATTAATTTTGTCAATGTAGAACCATCCAGGCGCCATAGATATGTTCCGGCAGGATCATCGCCTTCAGCTTCCACTGGAATTACAGCCCACCAATAACCGCCGTAATTCCAGACCTTTGATTGAGGCTTAAATGTTGTTACTCCCGTAGCATTATTGATTGGTGTTATAGTTGTAAAACTCTGAGTATATATAATATTTGAAGAGAAATAGATAAACAGAAATAGATAAACCATGTATAAATTATTCCGCATCATACGTCATATTATATTATAGTTTCATCAAATTTAAAAATATTGATATCAGTTCATTAATTAAATAAAGATATATGAACACTTAATAAATCATTTTATAATTAATGATTACTTAATAACTATTTGACAAGTAACATTCTGCTTGCCGACACATATTCTCCGGCCACAAGCTGGTAGATGTAAATACCACTAGCCAGGTTTTGTGCGTTGAACGTTATTGAATAGCTCCCCGGTTCTTTTATTTCATTCACCAATTCGCTTACTATTTCGCCCAGCGTATTATAGATCCTGAGGATTACTAAATTTCGCTCAGGGATTGAGAAATCGATTCTCGTCGATGGATTAAACGGATTGGGATAGTTCTGACTAAGGCTAAAGTTATCAGGTATTCTCTTTATGACATGTATACGATTTGAATATTCGTATGTGCCGTCGATATCAATTTGCTTAAGACGATATGTGTAATTCCCTGTTCTTGTAATATCATAGTCGATATAATTGTAATCCTTAGGCGAATTGGAATTGCCATATCCCTTAATAAAACTAATTGTTTCCCATTTCGAATCGTTTATTGCTCTTTCGATATAAAAGCCATAATTGTTTGTTTCGGTTTCTGTTCTCCACTGTAATTGAATATTGTCATCATTTAGAGTACCAGTAAAAGATGCAAGTTCAACCGGCAAAGACAGTTCCGGGAAATCAAAGTCTAATTCAAACTGGCTTGATTGGCTTGTTCTGAACGCATCACGTGTAGGAGAATAAGTCTTTACATAAATTTTATTATCCGAAGGTGAAAATTTCATTACTCTTAACCAACCATCACCCCCATTATTGAATGATTGATAATTTGACATTAAGGTGATCACATCTAATGAATCTCCCCCCCGGGATTCAGTCCATTTGGCTTCCGGAGTATTTGTGTTATGACCGCATAACATTAGAAAAAGATTTGCATTCTCTCTAACCTTAGAATAAATATATTCAGCGTCTGGTGAAAATTCGCCCTGTGTATTTAGTAGTTTATGGCTGACTAATATCGCATATCTATCAGCATAAGATTCCAGTATGCTGTTTGCCCAATCTACTGCGGGCTGATCATCTTCAAAAGCGTTGTATTCAATATAGACAACTACAAAATTGAGACTTCCAACTGAAAATAAATCAAAATGATTATCGTTGTCATTTCCGTGATGACCACCATAATAATTTCGCCCGGAAAAACGAGAAATACCAAAATACTTGTTGTATAATTTAGTGGTGCTATCTTCTACAACAGCACTTCCATCTTTAAACTGATCGTGATTACCAACAGCGATCCCATATGGGATACCGTCTTGCAGTGATGTTGTACCTGCGTCTTCCAAATTATCCATTGCATCCTCTGCCCTTATCCATTCAGCTTCATCATCTGCATTTTCAACACAATCACCCAGGTGCGCAACATACACAATATTCTCGTCTTCCCGGCTGTCTACAATCCAATTAGTCTGAGCTATGAATGTTGATATATCACCGTCATTACCACCTAGATTTTCAGAATAATACTGAGTGTCGGGTAAACCAACTATAACAAAATCAGGATCTGAACTGGATGAACTTTCACTATTATCCTCATCAGGATTATTAGTTTCATCCATAGATATATATTGTGCAGTACCAGGAAAGGCGATTAATACGAACAGCAAATGAAATAGTAAAACTCTAGTCATCGTTAAAGATGCATTTTATAATTAGTATGAAATATAAACATAACACCAAAATTTATTTATTAACATATATATTTTTCTTTGCAGGAATAACACACTTAACTAAATACAAATAACCTCTTCAAAACCTCAGCATATACGGGCGGGAAATATGTAAATAAAATAACAAATATTAAACAATCAGCAAGTAATAATTAGCTTTCAAAATTGTAATTCTGTAATATTCTTAGAATGATACACCGTGTAGAAAATGTTAACGTGAATTAGAGATTAACCAGATTAAAGATAGAAAATCAGTTTAAATATGCTGATTTGAAATGGTCTTCTTGCAAATAGGAAAGAAATTTATAATTCAAGAATTCAATTGGAAGCAGGACTATGCGCCGGGTTCGACAACATTAATTTATCATTTACAGTTTCAAGTTGTATTTAATTATTAAATATTTGAGCAAAGGCAAGGAGGTTATTGATACAATTATTTTTCTCGGCCAGCTTAATTCTTTTTTCCATTTTAAATCTTCTGCAATAGTAATTTTACCGGTTTCGTGCCTGCTCCGGTTGCCTGTAAAAACATGACCTGGTTCCAGGTAGAGTGAAACCTTATCGTTATCTTCTTCGTATTTCAGCCTGCAATTTAATTTCTTTTTTATTATTTCTAATGCATAGGTAGGATTGTTAGTAAAACTTTTATACCACAGATAGAGTGTGTCCTTTGAGTTTAAAAATTTTATACTATCCAGGCTTAAAAGATTCTTTACGTTCCAGGCGATTATGTGTTTAAAGGGACTGGTTCTGATTTTTCCGAAGTTTCTAAAATCTTTTTTGATCAAAGAATTAACTACTCCCCTTGGATCTCTTATCATATAAATGGGATATATATCGGTTTTTAATGATAAGGAGAGAGCCAATAATCGCCCCGGCAATCTGGAAGAATCCACTATAATATTTTTACCACTAATTTTAGAAATACTCTCATACAATTTTTCGGTATGTAATATGTAAGTGTCTAATAATTGCTGAAGATGATCATCATCCCTCTTTTTGATGAATTTCCGTAACTTAAAGTAGTTACTTGTCTTTTCAAGTTCGTTTAAATCTTTAGATATTTTATCAATATTCTCTGATGGGAAGGAGGATAAATATTCTTTTTTTACTTCAGTCCAAAAGCTGCAACTCTCAAATCTCTCTCCGCAACTGCACTTGTCATTTTTCTTCAATCCTTTTGTCCAGAAGTCTCTTATTTCTCCGACATAAATAGCTTCTTCCGAGCTTTTTAAACTTCTACCTAATATTGTTGCACCGCTAAACCAGAATCCTGTTAAATAGACGATTCTTATTTTTTCCATAACAGTTATCTGCCTCCCAATGGGATGTCAATTAATTTCTTTGTGTAAATAGAACACCCTGATTTTGAACTGCCTGGATGATTGTACGCTATTAATAATTTGAAATGTTCCATAAATAATTAATTAATACCTCCGTAGATTAATATTAAGCCAAAAAGTACGATGGCAAATGATATCAATTTGTGGAAAAGCTGCTCGGATGTATTATGGAAAATTTTCCCGCCAATGGTAAAGAAAATTAATAA
>JASFSF010000309.1:0-3876 GCA_050114555.1 Ignavibacteria bacterium | reverse complement strand
AACCAGACCATCTCCGTGACCGATAAAAAATCTTTTACCATTCAAAGTGATATCTATTGGATTTTCATAAACAGATGCCTGAATTTCATCCGAAAAAAAATCACGATGTAAAAAATCATGATTCCCTATAAAATAGTGTATTTTTATTCCTTTTTCAGAAAGATCTTTAAGCGCAGTCAGTGTCCGGTAATAGCCTTTTTGATATACCCTCTTGTATTCAAACCAATAATCAAAAAGGTCACCAACAATAAATAGTTCGTCGCAATTGTCTTCAGCAAACTTGAGAAATCTAACAAGTAACTTTTCTTTTTTGTTTTCAATTTCCTTTTCCTGAAGACCCAGATGTTGATCGGATATGAATAAATAACGATTGCTCACAATTCAAGAACTAATTATTGGTGATAATAAAATTACCGATTACCTCTTTTAAATAAAACCTAACTAGTTATTGCCTTTGTTATAGGACGTCATCAAGAGCCAGTTGTTCGGATCTAAGATTATTTGCTCAGGTTTTATATCTGTTTCAAAACTGAATTCTGATTTAATGGAAGATACGTTAAACTTAATAATCTCACTGTGAATATTATCAAATTCAATCTTTACATCGAGGGGGAAATGATATTCCTCGTAACCATTTTGAGTCTGCTTTAAATTTAGTGAAGTTAAATAGCTTTTCCTGTTCTTTTTTGTTTCCCAATTATATTCCAGTTCTATAATACCCTCGCCGTATAGCCATTGCTCAAAGAATTTATCTAGTTTTTTTCCCGAAACTTCTTCACAAATCCGGATAAAATCTTCTGTCGTTGCATTCGAATATTTATATCTCTGATAATAACTTCTTAGAATTTTAATGAATGTTAGCTTATCTACCGCCCGACGAAGCATATGAAGAATCCAGGCTCCTTTATCGTATACTGTTGCAGTGAATAAATATGCTCCGGGATCCGCAAGCTTATTATCGAAAGGATCTAGCTTTTTGGAAAGCATTGTTGACTGGAGTGCGGATTTGCCATATTTGAATTCAAAATATAAAGCCTCACAATAAGATGAGAAACTTTCGTTTAACCATATATCTTTCCAGGACTTAGGGCCTACTGCATTACCCCACCAATGATGAGCTAATTCGTGAATATAATAATCAAAATTAGAGTTGTTACCTGTTATAAGATTCCAGGAAACACCTGTGATTGTCTGATTCTCCATTGCTCCCGACCATAGAAATTGTGCTACTCCATATTTTTCTTTTATGAATGGGTACTCCCCAAATGTCTCAGCAAAGAATCTTATCATTTCAGGATGCTCTGCAAAATCAACCTTTGCTAATTCATACTTATCCGGAAGAACATAATAATCAATTGCCATGGTGTCCTGTTCATCTATCGAGATATAGGAGTCGGCAAAATGAGTGTAATCAGCAGAATATAATGCTATGAGATATGTTGAAATTGGATATTCGGTCTTCCAGTGAAATATTCTTTTTCCTTCATCATTTTCCACGCTCACAAGCTTACCATTGGATATTGAAATTCGGCTGGAATCATTTCTGATTCTCATATCCATAATAGACTTATCATCAGGGAAATCATTACAGGGATACCATGATGAAGCATAGTTAGGTTCACTCAGGGTATAAACAAGCGAATATCCATTAATTTTTCCGAAAACAAATCCTGAAAGCCCAACCTTTCTCGGTTTACCTGAATAATCAATCCTTATTTCAAACGTATCTCTAAGCGAATTTGTCGTCGGATTAATTGAAAGGATTTTATCATTGTGTTGGTAATCTACTCTTATACCATTAAGTGTGACTTCATCAGTCTTATAATTCTCATAAAAATTAAAATCTATAGTATTCAATCCTTTTTCTAATTTGCATGCTGTAATAGTTGCAGTTGCAATGAACTCTTTTTCTTCCGGATATAAATCAAAAAAAAGATCATAGTGTAGAACATCAACTTTCCGTTGATTATCCGTTATTTGTTTATCATATATAGTTTCTGTACCGGAATCAGTTTCCCCCAGGTTTGACTGCTTAGCAACATATTTAATATAATCACCAACAGGAAAAATGGAATATATCGATGCTGTGAACAGTAAAAAAAGTACAAATATTCCACTAAAAACTAATACTTTAATTATTACCGATTGTTTTAGACTGGACTTCATCAGAATCTTCTAATTAATTCAATCATAATGATTTAAATATTTGGAATTATGTTATTAATCTGTTAAAAAAATTGCCAGTAATTTAATATTTCGATATTTTCAATGTACTAAATATTAAAAGTAATAAATATGCCTTTACACGGTTCTTCAATTGTAAGAGAGACAATAGTAATGGTGCTGGCAGGTGGACAGGGTGAAAGATTATACCCTCTCACAAAGATGCGAAGCAAACCTGCAGTGCCATTCGGCGGCAAATACCGCATTATCGATTTTACTTTGTCGAATTGTTTAAACTCCGGGTTAAGAAGAGTTTATGTATTAACGCAGTATAAATCCGACTCTTTAAATCAACATCTTTTGGAAGCCTGGAGTATTTTTAATCCCGAGCTTGGCGAGTTTATTTATTCGGTTCCACCTCAAAGGAAAATGAATAATGATTGGTACCTTGGTACGGCAAATGCCATTTACCAGAACAAAAATCTGTTCTCCACTGATAGAAAAGCCAAATGGGTATTAATTCTTGCAGGTGATCATATATACAAGATGGATTATCTTCATATGCTTCAGTATCACGTAGGGAAAAAAGCAGACCTTACACTTTCGTGCATTGAAGTTCCTCATTCGGAAGCAAGCAGATTTGGAATAGTGGGTACTGATTCAGAATATAAAGTTAATTCATTTGTTGAAAAACCAATTAATCCTGCTCAAATTCCAGGTAAACCGGGATTTTCCTTTGTTAATATGGGTATTTACGTTTTTAATGCCGATGTTCTTCACAACATTTACAATGAAATGGAATCAAAAAATCTTAAAGCACATGATTTTGGAAAAGATATTATACCGTATATGGTTGAGAATAATTTTCTGGTTCATGCATACAAATTTGAGGATGACAGTGGAAATAACAAACCCTACTGGAAAGATATTGGGACCCTGGATAGCTACTTCGAGGCAAGTATGGATTTAATAAGCGTTAAACCTGAATTCAATCTTTACGACGCGTCCTGGCCGATTAGAACATATCAATACCAGATGCCACCAGCAAAAACATTATCCCACGAAGGAGAAAGAGTGGGCAGATGTTTGAACTCTTTGGAATGTGACGGATCTATTATTTCAGGTGGATTGGTGGAACGATCTATCATAGGTGGAAATGTAAAAATAAATAGCTTTTCCTATATAACCGATTCCATAATTGGTTTTAATTGTAATATTGGCAGGCATGCCAGAATAAGAAAAACAATCCTTGATAAAAATGTCGTTGTACCTGAAAAACATGAAATCGGTTTCGATCTTGAAAACGATAGAAAAAAATTCACAGTTACCAAATCCGGAATCGTTGTTATCGAAAAGAACGCTGTCCTCGAATAAACTTCTTTCCTCTTTATCTTCCCCAATAAATTTTTATATTTCCGTTTGAATTCAACCATATAATTTAGTCCGATACGTTCAACAATTTTCTTTATAATGGAAAAAAAGCTAGATCAGAAATTAAAAAATCTTCCAACGAATCCGGGTGTTTACCAGTTCTTAAATGATAAGGGAAAGGTTATATATGTCGGTAAAGCAAGAAATTTAAAAAACCGGGTAAAGACTTATTTTTATGGAGGAGCTTCGAATGCCAAAACAATAGCTCTGGTAAAAAAGATAAAAGATTTCGAACTGGTTATTACCGACTCAGAAATCGAAGCCCTGGTACTTGAAAACAAT
>JASFSF010000308.1:0-3887 GCA_050114555.1 Ignavibacteria bacterium | reverse complement strand
CACCGGGTATTGCCTTAACAGTTTCAATTTCAATACAATTGACAGGACAAGCACGTGCACACTGGTCACAGCCAATGCAATCATCCATGTTAACATACAGGCGGTTTCTTTCGCGTTCCGGCATTTCCGGTCGTACAGTTGGATATTGTATCGTTACAGATCTGACAAACAGATGCCTGAATGTTACCCTCATCCCGATAAGGATAGTTAAAAGACCCTGATAAAATTTTAGTAAATAATTTCTCATACCAGAACTGTGATCAATCCTACTATTAATAAAATTACAAATGCAAATGGTATTAAATACTTCCAGCAAAAACTCATTAACTGATCAACTCTGAAACGTGGTAAGGTCCATCTTAGCCACATCTGTACTAATACAAAGAATACACCTTTAGCCGTAAACCATAAAAATTGCTCAATTGGTATTAACCAAGGAATTCCAAATAAATTACCAAGATAACCAACCGGTGAATGATAACCGCCAAAAAACAGTGCGGAGATTACCGCAGAAACTGCAAACATATTAGCATATTCGGCAAGGAAGAACATAGCGAATTTCATTCCCGAATATTCAGTATGAAAACCGGAAACAAGTTCCGATTCTGCTTCAGGTATGTCAAAAGGAGTACGGTTAACCTCAGCAAGCGTGCTTATATAAATTATAAGAAAAGACAGAATCATTAATGGGATGAATAAAAATTTCGCGATTCCGTATTCCGGACCGCCAAGAATCAACCAATTCCAAAAATATTGTGTTTGCCATTCGCTGATAGTTACCAGGTTCATTGTCCCGCTGATCATTATCACAGTAACGATGATCAACAAGGTTGGTATTTCGTAACTTATGATCTGGGCAGCTGCTCTCATTGCACCAAGTAGTGAATATTTATTATTCGATGCCCAGCCTCCCATTAAAATTCCAGCAACCACTAAACCTGTAACAGCAACTATATAAATAATTCCAAGATCAATGTTTGATCCTATAAATGCACTTGTAAACGGAATGGCAGCAAATGCAGCGTAGCTTCCGGCAAAAACCATGATTGGAGCAAGATTGAAAAACTTTTTATCGTTTGCAGAAGCAATTATATCTTCTTTTTGAACGAGCTTGATTATGTCGGCAACGGTTTGCAGAATACCATGGTAACCTACTCTCATCGGTCCAAGTCTATCCTGCATATGAGCGGACACTTTTCTTTCGAGAAGAACTGCAAATAATGCGAACGGAAGTATAAAGATGAATAACGGCAGCAAACTTTGAGCAACTGCTGCAACAATTTCACTGTTTGTTAAACCGTATAACCACTCGTATATCATCTGTCAATTTCTCCAAGCACTATATCAATGCTGCCTAAAATTGCAACCACATCTGCAATCATATGTCCCTTGCACAGTTCCGGAAATACTTCCATATTAACAAAAGACGGAGCTCTTACTTTAACTCTATAAGGATTTAATGATCCATCACTTATTATAAAATAGCCCAGCTCACCTCTGGGATTTTCAACTCTTGTATAGATTTGTCCAACAGGTGGTTTAACTCTTTTTGGAAGAGCAGAATGAACATCGCCGTCGGGTATCTGGTCAATTGCTTGCTCTATTATTTTAAGGCTTTCTTCCATTTCTCGTACACGCATAAAAAATCTATCCCAACAATCACCGGTTGTACCTTTCTCACCATGTCCAACTGGTATTTCAAAATCAAAACGATCATAAATGGAGTAAGGATCGTTAAGTCTCAAATCCCAATTAATTCCGCTTGCACGTAAATTTGGACCGGTGATTCCGTAGTTAATTGCGGTATCGAGCGGCAGTACTCCAACATTTGCAGTTCTGTCGATAAATATCTGGTTATAAGAAAGGAGGTCGTTCAATTCTTTAAGATTTGGTTTAAAATCAGAAATAAATTCTTTTGTTAATCTTATAAAATCCGGATGGAGATCATGTGAAACTCCGCCGATCCAGATATAATTATATAAAAGTCTAGCTCCGCAGGTTATTTCAAATAAAGTTAGAATTCTTTCCCGGTCTCTAAAGCAAAAAAGAAACGGTGTGAAAGCTCCTATATCTGCTCCATAAGTTCCTAAAGCTACCAGGTGCGATGCAATTCTCTGAAGTTCACCCATAATTACTCTTATATATTCAACTCGTTCGGGCACTTCAATATTCATTAATCTTTCTATGGCAAGTACGTATCCGAATTCATTATACATTGAGGCGAGGTAATCCATTCTGTCGGTGTATGGAATTACCTGCGGGTAGGTCATCGCTTCAGCATGTTTTTCGAAACAGCGATGCAGATAACCGATGTGCGGAATTACATCTTTTATTATTTCGCCCTCTACAACCAGTTCCAGTCTCAGCACCCCATGTGTCGATGGATGCTGGGGTCCCATATTTAATACCATTTCTTCTGTTTTGAGAGCCATTCTGTTTTTACCTACAATTAATAGGGAACTTTCATTCCCTTGTAAAATTCAGGATTTTCATAATCTTTCCTCAATGGATAACCATATTCCCAATCGTAAGGCATCAAAATTCTTATAAGATTATGATGATTGAGAAATTTTATTCCATACATATCGTACGCTTCACGTTCGTGCCAATCAGCTGATCTCCAGACTTCTTCTACAGACGCAATCTCAGGATTATCACGATCAGTTGAGACTTTCAATGTTATCTTATGTTTTAGTTTTACTGAATCAAGGTGATAAAATACGCTTAGCGTTCCACCCTTCATCGTTTCGTTCCCATTTTCATCCGTAACTTTTTCACCATTCGAATCATCAACACCGGATAAATTCATTAACGAATTAAATTCAAGTTGATTTTCATCTCTTAAGAATAAACAGATCTTGTCAATCTCCATTGGCGAAACTGCGATAACTGCCTCTGCCGGAGTTTCAGTATCTAATTGTATAACCGCTTCACCAAATTTGGATTTTAATAATTCGAATATTTCTTCAGGTTTTTTCATGCACTTTTATTTACTAATGATTCATTCCTTATTTTTTCCTGAAGTTTTAACAATCCCTCAAGAAGAGCTTCCGGTCTTGGAGGACATCCGGGTACGTACACATCAACAGGAATAATCCGGTCAACACCTTTTAATACATGGTAACCATGTTCCCAGTATGGTCCGCCGCAATTTGAGCAACTTCCCATAGAGATGACGTATTTTGGATCCGGCATTTGTTCATAAAGTCTTTTAATCCGGATGGCCATTTTAAAAGTGACTGTACCCGATACAATAATTACATCAGATTGACGAGGAGACGGACGTGGAATTACTCCGAATCTATCAAAATCGTAATGTGAAGCCGAAGTTGCCATCATTTCAATTGCACAGCAAGCCAGACCAAAACCAACCTGCCAGAGTGATGACAACCTGGCCCAGTTTAAAAGGTCTTCTACGTTTGTAATGATGATATTATCGTCTGTAAACTGCTTATCCAGTAATCCCATAAAATATCTACTCTGCTAAATCAAGTTCTTTTGCTTTAATATTTTCCGGTGGTTCACTTTTATTTATAGTAGGAGGGCTGATTTTCGGGCGGGCCCATTCAAGATCGCCTTTTCTCCATTCGTACGCCATACCAAGTCCTAGCAAAACAAGGAAAATTGCACCAACAAGGAATCCAATTATTCCGGCTGATTTATATACCAGCGCCCAGGGTATAAGCATTACAACCTCAACATCGAAGATCAGGAAGATGAGTGCTACTACATAAAATCTTATATTGAATTTTACCCAGGGAGAGCCTTCAGGATTTTCACCGCATTCGTAAGTGGTTAATTTTTCCTTTGTAGGGCGAGCCGGTCTGATTAGCTTGGAAGCAAATACGGCAATAAGTACAAACAAAATTGCCGTTAGAATAAATGCG
>JASFSF010000307.1:0-3888 GCA_050114555.1 Ignavibacteria bacterium | reverse complement strand
ATATCTAAACATTCGGATTGAAAATTATCTGTTTGATTATCTGCGGAGTATTGTTAATGACCTTGATGGAATTATACTTCAGGATTATAATAAGGGCGTATTAACAAAATCATTCGTTATAAAAATTCTTGAGCTGGCAAAACAAAATGATAAATTAATTACTGTAGATCCCAAGTTCGAAAACTTTTTTAATTATAAAAATGTTACCGTATTTAAGCCAAATAGGAAAGAGGCAGAACAAATTTTGGGGATGAAGATTACAACTGCAAAAGACGTTACCTTTGCCGGGAATAAAATTCTGGAGAAGTTAGAAGCCAATTATGTTTTACTAACACTCGGGGAGGAAGGAATGGCGGTATTTGAAAAAGGTAAGGATGAAGTAAGACTGTCGACAAGAGCAAGAAAAACAGCAGATGTTTCAGGTGCCGGTGATACTGTTATCTCTACGCTTACAATGTCACTTGCCGCCGGAGCTGATATTATAGAAGCGTCTTACATTGCAAATTATGCAGGTGGATTGGTCTGTGAGGAGGTTGGAATAGTACCGATAGAACTGGAGAAATTGTTCGAAACATTATTGAATCAAAACAAATGAGTAAAATTAAAAAGCTTGATGAATTAATAAATATTCGAAAGCACCTTAAAAACGAAAATAAAAAAGTTGTTTTTACAAACGGCTGTTTTGATATTCTTCATGCCGGTCACATAGATTATCTATTAAAAGCAAAACAAATGGGTGATGTTTTAATCGTTGGTATGAACAGCGATAAGTCTGTAAGAAATATAAAAGGTAAGAGCAGACCAATAATAAATGAGAATGAAAGATCGCTAATTTTATCTAATCTGTTACCGGTGGATTATGTAGTCCTGTTCGATGATGATACTCCTCATAAGTTAATCACTGCGCTCTTGCCCGATGTATTAATAAAAGGAGCTGACTGGAATATTAATGAAATTGTTGGTAAGGATATTGTTGAAAAGAACGGTGGTGAAGTAAAAACAATCAAGTTTGAAATTGATCAAAGTACTTCAAAAATTATTGAAAAAATTTCCAACCCTGGTAGTAAGCACAGTTAGGTATAAAATTGATATTTGGGAAGAGGAATAAACTAAAAAAATCCACATTCAGGAAGATTGTTAACGGCTTCCTTTATTTTGGAATTGGAATTATTGTTGCATTTCTAATTCTTTTTGGAGTATCGCAAACTTCTACCTTCAGGGATTGGCTTAAAGACAAACTCGTTACAACCATAAACGGTTCCATTAATGGAAACTTATCGATAGAAAGAATTGATGGAACAATATTTACTTCTGTAATATTGAATAATACTCTGCTTCTACAGGAACAGGATACATTATTCTTTGCTGAAGAAATTGAGTTACGCACAAGCCCGCTCAAACTACTATTTAAAACCATACACCTAAGAACTTTTAAAATATCTAATGCTAAAATCTCTTTTCTTAAAGATGAGCAGGGAAAGCTTAATATTTCAAAAATTAAAAAACCATCGGATGAAATTACTCAACAAGATACTACCGCATCAAACGGATTTAACTATGCAATCCTGATTGCTGATCTTTCATTAAACAATATTGATTTCAAAATTCAATCATTCAATAAAAAATACAGCAACAAGGTTTATGATAATGTTAATGGTGATGATCTAAGGGTGGATGACATTAACCTCTCTCTTAACGCCCTGGCAGATTTTAATTCGGAGGAAATTGGGCTAAATATCAAAAGTTTTTCCTGCAAACCGAATTTAAAAGGTTTTCAGCTAAAAAGTCTTTCAGGAAATTTTGTAATTGAAGGAGATAACTTCGGGCTTAGAGGTATGAAGATTGTAACCGGGAGATCAAACATTTTTGTCAATGCTGAAATGAGAAACATTCCGTTATGGAACAGCGGTGAAATAATAATTGAAGAACTGCCGCTTCGTCTCGATCTGGATGGAGACAATTTTAATTTTGATGACCTTACTAATTTTATTCCTGCAACCAGACTTCTGGATGGATCACTTAAAACAAGCATAAGTGCGAGAGGGACATTAAACAATCTATCCTTACGTAACCTGGATATATCATTTAGCAATACACACTTAAAAGGTCAGGGGAATTTAAGAAATATAATAAAAGGGGGGGGAATGAATATTGATATGAGTTTTCATGATACTTATATCCACCCGGAAGATCCAAACAATTTATTAAGAGATATAGATATTCCTGTTTACAATCAAGTGGGAGTTTTAAGATTCGATACACTTTACTTTCAGGGAGAGCCTCTAAAGTTTAATGCAGGAATGGATGTTAGCACTGAGAAAGGTGACTTTGATGGTGTAGTGATACTTGATCTAACAGAAAAGGATATGGGCTATGATATTACTTTATTTACTCAATACCTGGATTTGAGTCCCGTCCTTAGTTTACCTACCAGTTTAAATAGTCATTTAAAATTAAAAGGGAATGGTACTTCACCTGACAGTATGAAAACAAGCATCAGGTTCACAGCAAATTGGTCCGAAATTAATAGCATAAAATACAAGAACCTTAAATTGGATCTTACTGCAAATAAGGGTGACATTAATTACAATTTGTCATTTAAGGCCGACACAAGCTCGGGTACAATTGCGGGAGGGATCGATTATTCAAATCTTGACAAACCATATTATGAAATAGATGCCACATTACACAATTTTAACTTGGCTGATTTTAGTGCCAGCTCTGCAGTAAAAACTAATTTAAATATGAATGTTTTGGCCGATGGGAATAGTTTCGATCAAGACAGCCTCGAAATATTTGCCATTGTAGATATTGATAGTTCTAACATTGATGAAATTCAATTAGATAATAAGAAGATAATTGTCGACCTTAGAAACGATCTGGACGGGAGCAGAGTAATTAATGTTGTTTCAAACTTGGCTGATATTACCTTGACCGGGAATTTCTCAGTACTGGATATCGCAGCAATAATCGAAGCTGAATCAAATCTGATTACTGATTTTATCGATCATAATATGTATAAAATTAATCCGGTTACAGGTTTCGATCCGGAAACAATAAATATAGAATACGATTTACCTGATGAGTCTGTTGACATCAACTATTCGATCGAATTTAAAGATTTCCAGATACTTTCATTATTCCTCGGCGAGGCCGATCTGGAAGTTGACGGAGATATAAACGGTTTGATAAACCGTAAGGGAGATTTATTATCATTATCACTTGATATGGATGTTAATTATTTTCAATTCTTAAAAACAGGTAAATTGTATTTCACGTCAGGGTTTAAATTTGATGCTGTTTTATCGAATGATTTTTCAATGCCCTTCCCGCAATCATTTAGATCTGAATTGAACTTATCCATCCGTGAACTGTATCTGACAAATAAACTACGTAATATAAAACTTAAAATGTCTGTTGATGATAAACTTATCAGGTTGAATTATGAGGGAAATTTTGAGGATTATGCTTTAATGGAATTCAGCGGAGATATTAAACTGCTCGATCACAGCATAAGCCTGGTGTTAGATTCTCTATATTTAAAATGTTATGATTATGATCTCAGGAATGTGAATGATGTTGACATATTATACTCAGATAACCGGTTTTACATCAATAGCTTCGTGATGTCTCACAACCCAAGCAAGGTTGAACTGAGCGGTAATTATTCGTTAACTGACGATCACAACCTAACGTTAAAAGTAAATAACTTAAAGGGTAAGGAATTAAGTAACAAAATACTCTATTTACCCAGAGAGGCAATTGTTAGCTCTAATATTGATCTTACTGCATACTGGCAGGGAACAGCTCAATCTCCTTTACTGAATATGAATCTTGCAGCAGATAATATAAAAATCAGAAATAAACGGCTCGGAAGTTTGTTGACTA
>JASFSF010000306.1:0-3908 GCA_050114555.1 Ignavibacteria bacterium | reverse complement strand
AGGGCTAAAGAAAGATTTGAAAACGAAGGCATAAAGCATAATTTAATTATGGAATGTAGAAGATGTCATCAGGATTCGTTTGTTTTTCAAGATGAAATAAATACCTGTTATGTCTGTGGTGATGCTGATGAAATTTATAAATGTGATGGTTGTGATGAGTATTTTCATTCAGATGATTTAAAAGCTTCTCATGAATATGATGACAAAAGCTATTGTGATGATTGTTTAAAAAGTATGAATGATGATTTCAGCTATCCATACTTTGATCTATAACCGGTTACTTAAGGATAATTAATTCTATTAATTTATTCAACAGAGTATTTTTATAGTTTTAAATAAGTTGAGCTATAATCTCAATCCTCCCGCATGTATGCCTACACTTATATCAAATATCTTTCTTAACTTTGCATGAATTGCAATTTTAATTCGGTCAATCTGGAGTTGTGAATGCTGGATGTGCTGGCTCTTATCTTAGGTGGTGGACGGGGAACAAGACTATACCCATTAACAGAGAAACGTTCCAAACCTGCAGTTCCTCTTGCAGGAAAATATAGGTTGATCGATATACCAATCAGTAATTGCATTAATGCAGGTATAGATAAAATTGATATACTCACGCAATTTCGTTCTGTATCGCTGCACCGGCATATAGCAAGTACATACCGCAGGGATATTTTTACAAAAGGGTGGGTTGATATTCTAGCAGCCGAGCAAACACCGCGCAGCGATGCGTGGTACCAGGGAACCGCAGATGCTGTTCGCCAGCAATTAGTAGAAATTATAAATGCGGATACAAAGTATATCTTAATCCTTGCAGGTGATCATCTATACCAGATGGATTACAGGGAGTTTGTAGATTATCATATTTCTACTGAAGCGGACATAACAATTGCAGTTCAACCGGTTGAGGAGGATCTTACCTCCGCTTTAGGCATTCTTAAGAGAGATACTTCCGGTGCAATTACGGATTTTTGTGAGAAGCCTGATAAAAAACAACTTTCAGGATTGGTTAGTCTACACGGTACAAAGAAACCGTATATGGCTTCAATGGGTATATATGTTTTTACAACCGATCTGCTCATTGAACTGTTGAAAACGGAAGGCAACGACTTTGGAAAAGATATTATTCCGAAAGCACTTGGAAACTATAAGGTTATGGGTCATATCTTTGAAGGTTACTGGGCAGATATAGGAACAATAAGAAGATTTTATGAAGTTAATTTAGAAATGACATCACCAGATCCCCCATTTAAATTTGATATGGCCGATACAATTTATACGCATCCAAGATTTCTACCACCTACAGAAATACAGGGAGCCAAGTTAAACCAGGTGTTAGTTGCAGACGGGTGCAAGATTGGTGATTCACAAATTACAAACTCGGTTATAGGATTAAGAAGCAGGATTGATGATGGTGCTGTTATTAAAGATTCAATTCTTATGGGTGCAGATTTTTATGAGACAAATGAAATGAAGGAAGAAAATAGGAAGCTCGGGAGACCCGATATAGGAATTGGAGTGAATTCAATTATTGAATCGGCAATTGTAGATAAAAATGCACGTATAGGAAAGAATGTAAGAATAACCAAAAATGATGGACGTGATGAAATGGAAAATGAAAACTGGGCTGCACGTGAAGGGCTTGTAATCATTCCCAAAAATGGTATTATTCCTGATAATACTGTTATTTAGTTAATCATCGTTTTCAACCGTCTTTCACTCTGGTAAAGCAAATAATTGAATATATGTTTAATTATAACATATTCTGCTCTTGAATAAGAAAATAATCGGCACAACAACCATGGACATATTAAAGAATAATTATCTCATTCTGATTTTAATTATCTTCTTCTCCACACTTCAAAAAGCACAGACGATAGATACTCTTTTTATTCATTCCGATAGCTTAAAAGAAAAACCAATTGCACTGGATGATGTATGGCGGTTTAAAAAAGGTGATAACTTGCTATGGGCAGCACGTAATTATAATGATTCAGGTTGGGATACTTTAAGATCACGTATGTCTTTTGCTGATGCAAAAGAAATTCCCTGGGACGGAATTGGCTGGTTCAGAACTGCATTTAAAATAGACTCCACTTTAAGGTATAAACCAATAGCTTTCAGGGTTAACCAGATTGGTGCATCCGCGTTCTATCTCAATGGGATGTTAGTTAAGGAACTCGGAACTATCTCAGACATTGCATCAGAAGAAGAACACTTTTTCCCACATAATATCCCTTTCACAGTTTTGCTTGATAGTAATCTTACTTATACAATTGCTGTTAGGTATTCGAATAAAATCTCTGTTGAGAGACCGGATTGGTATGAGAACTGGTTTGGTGATGTAGGTTTCGAGCTGTCTTTGCGGGAAATTGACAGCAGTATATTAAATGCTATCGATGTCGAAAGACTAAATTTTGCTGTAAATATTGCTATAGCCGGGATATTCTTTGCACTGGCCGCGCTGTATTTTGCCCTGTTTATATTCTATTCTCTGAAGAAAGAAAATCTCTACTTTGCACTCTTCAACTTATGTATAGCAGTAGCATTTTGCTTTTCGATGATGCAAAGAGCTGTTATGTCCGATATGCTTATGCAGGCATCTTACAGCATCGTTGCAACTTCTGCTCTTTTACTGGTATTCCCGTTTTATATTGCTTTTTTGTATTCAATTTTCTACGAAAAACTTCCAAAGTTAATCTATTTGATATTTTTAATATCTCTAATGATAGTTCTCATTATTGTTCTAAACTTTGCAGAAGAATTAGTTTATGATAATGTTATTCTTGTATCAATTTTTGTTTTAACACTTGAGAGTTTGAGAATCATTGTTGTGGCAATTAAGAAAAACAAACCTAATTCGAGAATTATCGGGGCAGGAGTTATCGTGTTTGTCTTCTTTATTTTAACATTATATGTACTTGGTATATTTGGATTAAGCATAGGGGATATACCCACTATGATAATCTTCTTCTCAGGATTGTTCAGCCTTCCTCTAACAATGTCTGTTTACCTTGCGCGTGATATAGCTGCAACAAATAAAGATCTGAAAAAACAAATAATA
The DNA here is from genome assembly GCA_050114555.1 of Ignavibacteria bacterium. Classification (GTDB taxonomy): domain Bacteria; phylum Bacteroidota; class Ignavibacteria; order Ignavibacteriales; family Ignavibacteriaceae; genus BMS3ABIN03. Next base: position 844 of record JASFSF010000306.1, on the reverse strand, counting down.
ACTGTAAAAGATCTATCCGAAAAAGAGCTAGAACATCAAAAGCAAACCGCTGAATTAACATTGGAGGCAGAAAAAGAAAAAGCGGCAGCGAATGAAGCTGAGTTAAGGGCCCGGTTAGCGGAAGCCGAGAATGAAAGAAAGTCTAAAGAACTTGAAGAGGCACGGCAGATTCAATTATCGATGCTTCCTGCTGAGCTGCCTCAATTGCCGAATCTCGATATTGCTGTATATATGCAAACTGCAACGGAAGTAGGCGGTGATTATTACGATTTTCATGTTGCTATGGATGGAACTCTTACAGTAGTAATCGGCGATGCAACAGGTCATGGGATGAAAGCGGGAACGATGGTTACCGCAGCAAAGAGCATTTTTAATTCCTATGTAAACAATCCAGACATCATTTTTACATTCCAGGAATTTACACGCATTATAAAGATGATGAAATTGCATTCTATGTCGATGTGTTTATCTTTATTAAAACTTAAGGGTAACCAGCTTGAAATGTCTGCAGCTGGTATGCCTCATGCATTGCTTTTCAGGAAAATTACCGGGGATGTAGAAGAGATCGTTCTTAAAGGAATGCCTCTTGGTGCAGTTGAAGACTTCCCGTATAAAACTGCAAACAAACAGCTGCATCCTGGCGATTCAATTCTTCTTTTGAGCGATGGTTTACCAGAACTGTTTAACAGTAAAAAAGAAATGTATGGTTACGAAAGAGTAACAACTGAGTATTCTAAAGTTGCTTCAGAGGCTCCGGAAGAAATTATCGAACATCTAAAAAAATCTGCGGAGGAATGGGTAGGTGAAAGTGAGCCTGCCGATGATATTACTTTTGTTGTATTAA
>JASFSF010000305.1:0-3930 GCA_050114555.1 Ignavibacteria bacterium | reverse complement strand
CCGTGTAATCTAATCCTTTCTCCTTTGCTCTTTTTTCATTTATTCCACTTACACCAAATGCTATGTTTCCAATTTTCGTTGAGAAGGAACCGAGAACTCCTTGGTATTTCCTTATAATTTTTATAGAAAATAAGTCCGATCCGACGAGTCTTCCTTCAGCCATAGCTGTTGAAGCAAGCATTACATTCGAAGGACTACCAGTAAAAAAGTCCGACTTAGCAGCACAATCACCAATTGCAAAAACGTTCTCAAATGACGTCCTCAGATAATCATCTACCAGAATGCCTTTTTTCTCATCGAAATCGATTCCAAATTTTTCAGCTAATTTTATATTCGGTAAATAGCCAACAGAAACAATAGCAATGTCAGTACTTACCTGTTCACCGTCATCTAAAATAGCCCCGTCAATATGTTTACTACCTGTAAACATTCCCACACCCCGTTTTAATATGACTTTTCCGCCCAACTCCTCAATTATTTCTTTGGCCTTCATTCCAAATTCTTCATCCATTGTAGCAGGAAGCAGGCAATCCATTTTTTCTACTATTGTTACTTTTTTGCCTGCCTTAAGTAACTCATCAGCAATTTCAACTCCGATATATCCTCCACCTACAATTAAAATGTTCTCTGCCTGCGAAGATTTTTTTCTTAACTCCACTAAATAATCGCGATCTTTTTTTACTAAATATATCCCCTCTTTCTCTATGCCTTTAATTTTCGGTAAAACTGGTTTAGACCCTGTTGCAAACACTAGTTTTTCAAACGATAATAACTTTCCATTTTTTAATTCCAGTTTTTTCTCTATTCTACTAATATCAATAACTTTCTCTTCAATAATTCCAACAGTAGCATTTATCAGGGGAGTATCAGGTAATATGTTATCGTCAACGCTATTCAAAGTATTAAGTGTATATGGGATTCCACAAGGGATCATAGGTTTAGATTCTTTTCTTATGAGAACAATTTTTTTATTGGGATAAGTATTCCTTGCTGAAATTGCACAAGTAACCCCTGCTGGGCCACCACCTATTATTATAACATCGTAATGTTCCATTTTATTTTCTCCTTAAGATTTATTAACAGTACGTTTACTCAATTTTCATTAATTATATAATGTTTTCGTTTAATTAATTCATCTGTATATCTATAACCAGATTCATTATAATTTATTACCATTTAATTTACTTCAGTTATGTTCCCATCTGCCATGAATTAAGATACTCGATCTGTTCCTCTCTCATCTCATCAATTTCAACACCCATTGAACTAAGCTTTAATATCGATATATAATCTTCTATCTTCTTGGGAACCTCATAAACACCCGGTTCAAGTTCTTGGTTAAGAGAATATTCTGTAACTAGGGCTTGTGTTGCGAAACTCATATCCATTACATTTGCAGGGTGTCCTTCTGCTGCAGCAAGATTAATCAATCGCCCTTTTCCTAACAAAAAAATCCTTTTCCCATTTGCTAGTTTGTATTCGTCAACATTCTCACGAACATTCAAAGTATAACTATCTGCTAATCCTTTCAGTGTAGGAATATCAATTTCAACATCAAAATGACCTGAGTTGGCAATCAAAACCCCGTCTTTCATGGTTTTAAAGTGCTCTTCGTTGAGTATATGAAAATTCCCGGCTACTGTAACGATTAAATCAGATTGTGGAGCAGCTTGTATCATCGGTAGAACCCGGAATCCATCCATCACCGCTTCAAGTGCTTTAAGCGGATTAACTTCAGTTATTATTACGTTGGCACCCATACCTTTCATACGCTGTGCAACTCCACGACCACACCAGCCATAACCAGCTATAGTAACTGTTTTACCTGCTATTAATATATCAGTTGCTCGGACAATTCCATCAACAGTTGATTGTCCTGTTCCATAGCGGTTATCAAATAAATGTTTTGTCTTGGCTTCATTCACTGCAAAAACCGGCAGTCTTAGAGCTTTATTTGTATGCATCGCTCGCAAACGAAGAACACCAGTGGTGGTTTCTTCCATCGAGGCATAAATTTTTTCACAATGATTGGGATAATCTTTATGAAGCACAGAAATCAAATCTGCTCCGTCATCCATTGTAATAACTGGCTGGTGTAATAGACAGGTATGAATATGATCATAATATGTCTGATTGTCTTCATCGTTAATTGCAAAAACTGGTATATCATAAACATCAACTAATGCTGCGGCAATGTTATCCTGTGTGCTTAATGGATTTGAAGCACATAAAACCAGATCTGCACCACCTGCTTTCAAAGTTCGGGCTAGGTTAGCCGTCTCGGCTGTAATATGAAGACACGCAGACATTTTTTTAGATAAAAGTGGTTTTTCCTTTTCAAATCTCTCTCTAATACTTTTTAGAACTGGCATACTATTATCTGCCCATTCAATACGTTTCTTACCTTGTGGTGCAATTTCGATATCTTTTATATCGTAATTCATTTTTTTACATATCACTTATTATTACTTCACTCGTGCTAACATTCTAAACTGTAACTTTTTTCGTTAATGACTTGATAATTGAATCAAATCTTGTATTCAAATATTTCTCGATTTTTAAGCTCATAAAGTTCCTTCTCCAATATTGTGGTGTATTGCATCAGACTCTAATAGCTCAGTGATCTTATTTGCAAATTCATTAGATGCCCCAGGTCCATTTGCTGTAATAATGTTTCTATCCAGTTCAATTGGTTTTGATGAATATTTTACACCTTTATACTTTAAATATTCAGCAGCAGTGGGATGAGCAGTAGCACGTCTACCTTTTAATAAACCAGCATTAGCCAGGATTACAGGAGCAAGACAGATAGCACAAATGAGTTTTTCATCTAAATTAATATTATTAAGTAATTTATGAACAAACTGGTTATGCCAATATTCTCGACAACCAACACCACCCAACAATAGAATGGCGTCGTAAATATTTAAGTCCAAATTATTGATATGATGATCTGGAATTACAATTGTTCCATCTAAACCTATTGCTTGGTTTGTAGTTGAGGAAGCAACTTCGCATCTGATCCCAGATGATTCTATTATTTGTCTTGATGATATATATTCTTCATCGCAAAATTTGACACGTGATATTATCATTAATATCTTTTTATCCAAAAACCCAAAAGTGTTCATTTGATCTTCTTTGCATTATGAATTAATAATTTGATTTTATTTCTCTTTCTCCAAAAAGCTTAGTTCCAACTCGAATAATATTAGCACTCTCTTCTATTGCAATTTTGTAACTGTTGCTCATACCCATTGAGAGGTACTTCATTTCCACATTAAGAATATTTAATTTTTTCAATCGGTCAAACACCTTCTTTGTTGCTTTGAAATATGGTCTTGCATCTTCCGGATTGCCAAAACGTGGTCCCATTGTCATCAAACCTTGAACTCGCAAATTGGATAGATTACTTATTTCTAAGATTAGTGAGTCAACATTTTCCGGCAGAACACCGGTTTTATTAGATTCCTTCCCGCTATTAATTTCAATAAGCACTGGCATTATTTTTTTTTCTAAGGAACACTGCTGATCTATCATTTCAGCCAATTGAATTGAGTCGACCGTTTCAATCATATCAAAAAGTCTAACTGCTTTTTTAACTTTATTGCGTTGTAAGTGTCCTATCATATGCCACTTAACTTGATTACCGATAACCTGATACATTTTTGCAGCTTCCTGTACATAATTGTATCCAATATTTTCTATACTACAGTTAATGGCTACTTGTACTTCTTCAGGTGTTCTTGTCTTTGAAGCTGCAACAAGCATAACATCAGAAGGAATTGATTGTTGAATCTCTAAAACCGAATTTTCGATATCTACCAGATTCATTTATTATTACTAGTTTAGTTTTTAATCTTTAATGAGAAAACCAATTAAGTGCCAACTTTAGAATTAACAGTTAATCACTATTATTGTGGAGTTCGA
>JASFSF010000304.1:0-3945 GCA_050114555.1 Ignavibacteria bacterium | reverse complement strand
CATTTCAGTATGAGGTTTTGCACCTATGAAAATAAACATTGCCGGGGTAGGGCAGGTGATCTCTTCGTTTGTTTGAGTATTCTTAAATGTGATAGATTCCAACTTGCCATTACCTTTGACTCCTACACACTCGGTATTTGGAAGAACTTCAATATTGGGTGTATTTTTTATTTGATTGATCAGGTACTGAGACATACTCTTTGAAAGATTATTGCGGACAAGCATGGTAACTTTTTCAGCATATCTTGATAAAAACATGGCACCCTGTCCTGCAGAATTGGCACCACCAATCACATAAACATGTTCACCTTTATAAAAAACAGCTTCGCTCGTAGCAGCGCCATAATATAATCCTGCACCGGTCAGTTCATCAATTCCATGAATATTCAACCTGTGAAGGGAAACTCCGGTAGCTATAATTAATGAATAACAACTTAGTTCCGTACCATCAGTAAGAGTAACAATTTTATAAGGATCTTTAACATTAATCTCTTTCACTTCCTTTGTTGTGACAATTTCTGCGCCCAAGCGTACTGCCTGAGTTGCAGCTCTCCTGGCCAGATCAACTCCACTTATACCTGATGGAAATCCCAGATAATTTTCAATCCGCGAACTCGTACCTGCTTGTCCTCCTGTCGTTTCTTTATCGATCAGTAATGTATGTAATCCTTCTGAAGCGCCGTAAACTGCGGCTGCTAATCCCGCCGGACCGGCGCCTACTATTATCAAATCATAAAAAGGATGTTCAGCCTTTGTTTGATGACCCGTTTTTTCAGCGATGCTGGTAATATCAGGCTCAACCATTAACGTTCCATCCGGGAAAAATATCACTGGCAGCTTCAGACTATCTTCCACGATAGATTCTACCAGAACTTTAGCTTCTTCATTCTGTTCAATATCAAGCCACTTGTAAGGAATCTGGCAGCGTGATAGAAAATCTTTTATTACATGAGAACTGGGTGACCAGCGGGTTCCTGCAAGTCGAATTCCATCATAAGGAAGTTCCGCATTCGATACCCAATCGCTTAAAAAATCATCAAGAATAGGATATAGATTCTCTTCCGGCGGATCCCAGGGTTTCAATAAATAATAATCAAGCTCAACATTATTAATTGAATCTATTGCAGCTTTTGTATCTGCGTAGGCAGTTAACAATACCTTCACTGCATTTGGATATATCTTCTTTGCTTCGAGCAGGAATTCAGTCCCATCCATGCCTGGCATTCGCTGATCAGCAAGGAAAAGGGCAACATCATCATTTCTTTGTTTTAGTTGTTTAGTTGTCTCTAAAGCTTCTGCTCCCGAGGCAGTTTTAATTATTCTATAATCCTTATCGTACTTCATTCTTAAATCACGTTCAACAGCATTGCGAACCTGTGATTCGTCATCCACAGTAAGTATTACCGGCTTTGCCATTAATTATATCCTCTTTTGATATGCGAATGAGTTTAAATATTTAGTTTTCTGATATCATAATCGGCAGTTTTACCTGAAAACATGTTTCACCTGGTTTTGATTTAACATTAATCTCCCCTTTATGCTTTTGAGTTATAATGTTGTGGCTGATATTCAGTCCCATTCCCGTACCTTCTCCCGGTGGTTTCGTTGTAAAAAACGGATCGAAAACTTTTGACAGTAGTTCCTCCGGAATACCGGGACCGTTATCCGTTATTTCAACAACTGCCCATTTGTCCTGTGTATAGGTTTTTATTGTAATCTTACCATTTCCGTTCATTGCATCGATGGCATTATCTAAAATATTTGTCCATACCTGGTTCAATTCACTCCCGTAGGCCTGAACGCGAAGCAGATCATCACAATAATCACGCACAACCGTAATTCCCTTTACAAGCTGGCTTCGAAGTATTACTAAAGTATTATCCAATCCTTCGTGTAAATTCACCAATTGAACCGGAGCCTCGCCGAGAAAAGTATATGACTTAAGTGCATTTACTATTTGAGTTATTCGTCCCGTTCCTTGCTTAATTTCCTCAGTTAAATTGTATGTTGTGAATTTACTGCCGAGTGATGACACTACGACAGGGAATTGTTCACTTGAAAAATTTTCAGCAACTTCCACTAGATCGTTTGTTTTGATTCCTGCATCTATCAGCATTGATGTTAATTCCCAGTTGTTATGAATTCCTTTGTTCTCGAACCATATATTAAATTCGTTTTCAAGATCGTCTCGTGATAATGGATCCAAATCGGAAATCTGTTTTGAATTATCATGAACCCTCTCATTCAATTCTTTCAACTTTCCAAGTTGTTGTTTTGTCAGATTCAATTTTCCGAGATTATATTGATCTTTCTCCAGGTCGAACAAATTTTCTTTCAAATGCTCAGCACCTCTTAATGCTGCCGAAGCAGGGTTGTTAAGTTCATGAGCTACACCGGCACTTAGCTTGCCAAGGGTTGCCAGTTTTTCATTTTGCCGCAATAACATTTCCTGTCTCAGGTTAGACTCCAGTAGTTTATTCGCTTTTTTCTGTTCTCTTACTGCAGCATTTACATAATATCCGGCGAATGCAAATACGACAATGGAAGCGAAACCAAGATTCATTATAAAGAAAAGCAACTTTGTACTTTCCGATATTAACTGACCGTGACTTACGAAATAACTGTTAAAAATAACACTGATAACCAGGTTAGAAAGGTAAAGAGATAACCAAAAAACGGCTTTCTTAACAGGAAAAAACATCAATGCACAAATAGGTCCTAAAAATGCCCAGACCATAACAAAACCGGAATTGTATGGACTGCCGATACTCCACTGAATCATTGACGGTATATAAATGATACAAATGATTTGAGCATTAATGACGTAATAATGGTTTTTCGTTATATGAGAAATAAGAAGCGCACTTCCAACAATAACAACAAATGCTGCTGGTAATAAGGTAGTAAATCCCCAATCCAGGATAAAATAATACATAGCTGTCCAAACGACGCCCGCGAAAGTACAGGAGCCGGCAACGAGGAATGCGGCAAATTTTTCCAGTTTGATTTCCTCGGTATCTTTCGGATTATGTGCAAAAAAAGTTCTTAAGTCTCTCATTATAATTGGACCAATTTCAATTCACTCTAATTCTTTTTCATTTAAATGTTAGTATCAGCCTGGTAAAACTCTAAGCAATAGGGTAATTGAAATGAAGTAAATTACCGGAGGAAAGAGTACATATGATATTAAGCAAAAGTTGTTAATTGTGCAATTTTCATTAACTGGATAAATTATTGCGAATATTTATTTAAAACTATAATCTACTTATTTCATCTTAAGTTTATTTCCTCACATAAGATTTAGCTGCAGTTCACATTATTAAAACACGATGAATTTATATATTTTATATTTATTAAAATTGATTGTACTACTTAATAGATTAAACGTTCGCAACTTCATGAAGCTGATTTGGCAGTAATAAATAATTAAGAACCTGGAATTTTTGATGAATTCTGATAGAACACAGAAAATGAGTGATACTTCAGATACTCAATTAAAACCGGAAGTGGAAGTTAAAACTGAACTTCAGCCTGACGATTGGTTGTGCCTTGTCTGTAATAAAAAGATTACTTCAGATAAAGATAGGTTTGAATTCAACGGTCAAAGTGAGTTCCAGTTTATTAATCCTGGTGGATTTTATTTTGATATTATTACATTCAGCGTAGCTGATGGTTGTCAGACTGTTGGAGAATCCACGATGGAATTTACCTGGTTTCCGGAACATTTATGGTCAATTGCAGTTTGCATTCGTTGCAAACAACAACTCGGATGGAAATATCAGGGTAAATATTCATTTTATGGTCTGATCAAATCAAGATTAATAAAAGGAGCAGCACTTTTCAATTAGAAATGAACAGCAAACAAATCCCATTCTATTTAATCATTATTAATAAAAATAAAACTCCCCTGAATTGATATTTATTTACTATTAGCCTTTACATAAT
>JASFSF010000303.1:0-3956 GCA_050114555.1 Ignavibacteria bacterium | reverse complement strand
GGGCAGGTTTCACTTGGAAACACCATAGTTAAGCATAATGCGTCTAAAATAAGAAAGCTAGCCGGCGGAAAAGTTTTGTGTGGTTTTGCGGGTGGTGCAGCGGATGCATTTACTTTAATGGAACGCTTTGAAGATAAACTTGAGCAGTATAAAGGTAATGTAAATCGTGCCGCAGTCGAATTAGCAAAAGACTGGAGAACAGATAAATACTTGCGGAGACTTGAGGCAATGCTGGCGATAATATCTGAAGACAACGCGCTTGTCGTTTCCGGTAACGGCGATGTTATTGAACCGGATGATAAAATTGTTGCTATAGGATCGGGCGGGATGTATGCACTGGCTGCAGCCAAGATGTTAAAATCATATAGTGACTTACCGGCGGATAAAATTGTAAAAAAAGCGCTTGAAACTGCCGCAGAAATTTGCATTTATACAAATGACAAAATTATTATAGAAGTAATCGATTAAGGAAAGTTGAAATAATTATGACTTATAAATCAATGGTGGAATTAACACCAAGTAAAATTGTTAACGAACTTGATAAATATATAATCGGGCAGACTGAAGCAAAGCGTGCAGTCGCAATAGCTCTGCGCAACCGGTGGAGAAGACAACAGATTGAAGATTCACTTCGTGAGGAAATTCTTCCAAATAATATAATTTTAATCGGGCCAACCGGTGTTGGCAAAACTGAAATTTCGCGTCGTCTTTCAAAATTGGCCGGGGCACCATTTGTTAAAGTAGAAGCCTCAAAATTTACCGAGGTTGGATATGTTGGAAGGGATGTAGAATCTATGGTACGCGATCTTACGGATTTTGCAGTAAACATGGTAAAGGCCGAAAAAACTAAAGAGGTTCAGTCCAAAGCGGAAGATTTAGCTGAAGAAAGAATTCTTGATATATTAATTCCGCCCGTAAAAAGACCGCAACAACAAGTACGGCATATGCCGGCTGCAGAAGCCGGGCAACCAGAACGAGAACATCAGGATAATATCTCAGAAGAATATCAAAATGAAAAAACCCGTGAATGGATGAAACAAAAACTGAAGAATGGAGAAATGGATGATAAAGTAATCGAGTTTGATTCACACACACAACCATCTGTGGGTATGCAGGTAATGGGACCGATTGGTATGGATGATATGGGTATTAATATTCAGGAAATAATGGGCAGCCTGATGCCGAAAAAGAAAAAGAAAAAGAAAACAACCATAGCCGAAGCGAGAAAGATACTTGCCCAGGAAGAAGCTCAAAAATTAATCGATATGGATTCCGTTCAAGGTGAAGCAATTCAGAGAGTTGAAAATTCCGGAATTGTTTTTATTGATGAAATAGATAAAGTTGTTGGGAACGGAAAAGGTCACGGACCTGATGTGTCGAGGGAAGGAGTACAAAGAGATTTATTGCCGATAGTGGAAGGAACAAACGTAAATACAAAGTATGGTGTCGTTAAAACCGATCATATTTTGTTCATTGCTTCAGGTGCATTTCATGTGGCAAAGCCTTCGGATCTTATCCCGGAACTCCAGGGAAGATTTCCGATAAGAGTAGAGCTTAATAGTCTAACAGAAGATGATTTTATACAGATTTTAACAACTCCCGAAAATGCCTTGTTAAAACAATATTGTGCTCTGCTTGAGACCGAAGGAGTTAAAATTGATTTTGCTGAAGACGGGATAAAAGAGATAGCCAAAATAGCAACTCAAGTTAATGAACAGGTTGAAAATATTGGTGCCCGAAGACTTCATACTATTTTAACCACGCTTCTGGATGAGATTCTGTTTGATGTGCCCGATAAAATCCCATCTGATAAAGTAAGAATTAATTCCGAATTTGTTAAAGAAAAACTGGATAAGATAGTTAAAGACAGGGATCTTAGTAAATTCATACTTTAACACGCTTCTCATAGCTGATTTATAATTATTTTTTCTTTGTGAATAAAAGATCATTTATATACTTCAAGCTGTCGTTCTTGCTTCTGGTAATACTAATTCTCTATGTCTTGCCTGGAGTGGTTGGAAAAATCAACAACAGTGTTGAAAACATTTATTCGCATATTTCCGGAGAGAGAACACCTGACACTAATATTGTTATAATTCACATCTCCAAATCCGATCTTGATAGAATTGGTCCCTGGCCAATTAAAAGAAGTTTCTATGCTCTTTTAATTCGTAAGCTGACAGAGCAAAAAGTTAGGAAAATTGGACTGGAGGTGTTTCTCAGTTCAAGGCTGGTAACACAGTCAGTTTATGATAGACTATTAAAAAATGAAATTGAAAATTCCAGTAAGGTTGTACTTAGCTCACTTGCCGGGAGGATTAAAGAGGTTGAGGGGAATTATTTTATCGATTCATTAAGTTATCCGAGCCCCAAATTATTGAATCCGGCATTTACAACCGGTCATATTAATTATATTAAAAAAGATGGGATTGTAATTCCGCTTATTTTAAATAACAATAGTGAATCTGAAAAAGCATTTTCACATCAGCTCACAGATAAAGAAGTCATCGAACAATCCGTATTAATTAATTTCATGTCCTCCTGGAAAAATTTTAAAAATTTTTCATTATCGGAATATTTCGAACTAGTACAAACGAACAGCCCGAAGTTGGCTCTGTTTAAAAATAAAATTGTAATTATTGGCATAAGTGATGTGCAGTTAGCTGCCAATTATGTTACTGCATTCGATGATAATCTGCCGGGATTAGGACTTCATGCATTTGCTGTGGACAACCTATTGAATAAACGATGGATAAAGACTGAATATTATATGATATCGGCCGGCTTGTTCATTTTTATATTGATTGCATTCGTGAATTTTCAAAATAAATTTAAAGCCCAACCGTACTATGTTTATACATCTTCATTTGGAGTTTCAATCATAATAACATTCATGTTATATGCGATATTCCACATTAAGCTAGCACTTGCTTATTTGTTTATTCCATTATTTGTACTGCTTATAACAGATATAGTCTTTTATTTACTCGAAAAAAATTATCTGATAAAAGGTATATTGAATGAGAGTGAAGTTCTAAAAAAACTTTTAAGAGATAAGCAATCCGAATTATCAAAACTCCAGAATGAGTTGAATATTGTAGATGGCAGCACTTCTGGTCTTGTTGAAAAGATCAAAAGGCTTGAATCTGATATTGAAAAATTAAGAGAAAATGAAGAAGACAAGTCTAAAGCAGAGAAAGTAACCGGCGGCGATATAAATAATTTTCAGGGCATTGTTTATCGTTCAAATTCAATTCATAAAATAACCGAAATAATAAAAAAAACAGCACCGGAGGAAGCAACAGTATTGGTAACCGGAGAGAGCGGCACCGGTAAAGAATTGGTTGCAAAAGCGCTTCACGAGCTTAGTAAAAGAAAGGACAACGAATTTATTACAGTAAACTGTACAGCCTTAACCGAATCACTTCTTGAAAGCGAATTGTTTGGACACGTTAAAGGAGCGTTTACCGGAGCATCATCGGATAAAAACGGGAAGTTTGAGGCTGCTGATAAAGGAACAATTTTTCTAGATGAAATTGGAGATACGTCGGAAAATTTTCAGGTTAAATTACTGCGGGTGTTGCAATCGGGTGAAATTGAAAAAGTCGGATCAGCAAAAACAACGAAGGTGGATGTAAGGGTAATAGCTGCAACAAATAAGGATCTTGAAGTTGCAGTAAGAAACAAGGAGTTTAGAGAAGATCTTTATTACAGGTTAAATGTCATTCAATTAAAAATACCACCGTTGCGTGAAAGAAAAGAGGACATTGATGTGCTTGCATCATACTTTCTGTTTAGAGAGGATCCGCAGTTCAGTCTTTCGCGTGCAGTTTCCAAAGCACTTAACGACTATGAATGGAGGGGAAATATTCGGGAACTTGAATCCGTTATCAAAAGAGCTGTAATATTTGCCCGATCAGCCGGAAGGGATTTGTTGCAACTTTCCGATCTGCCTA
>JASFSF010000302.1:0-3962 GCA_050114555.1 Ignavibacteria bacterium | reverse complement strand
AATGCAGATACTTCTATAAATTCTAAATTTACGTTGCTAATTGTTAATTTATATTTAGCTGTTTCCCCCGTTTTCAATTCATAATCGTCAGCAAAATTCTTTTTGTTTAATCCGGACACTGATTTTAAATAATTAAAAGTTTTCGCTGAGTCAGTTTCAACATTATCAATAGTCCAATTCCCATTCAATTTTATCAGGGTAAATGATGAATCTGATGGATATTCAAATTTAATATTATTCCAGGTATTGTAATCACCTTTAATCACGCTGCCATCGCGGAATGTATCCGTAGTCTGGTTAAACGTATATGTTAAAAACCCATCTGTTTCATATACATCATTATCGTTATATAATCTGACATACGTCGATACATTTCTGTACTGCTCTTGATAATTGATTCTTCCTAACACAATGTCCAGCGTTTTTCTATTTCCTTCAGAAACCCGGACTCTGGTACCTGCTGAATCCACCTGAAATTCACTCCATTTTTCTTTTGTTCGAGATGCCAGACGTTTTGGTTTGATTTCACTTAATTCCGTAAAAATACGAGTTATCGTAGTCATTGGTACACTAGCCGTTTTTGAATTTTTAAGAACAACAAACCAATCATCTTTTTCTTTAAAAATTCTTAAAGGATTAAAATTGTTTGCACCGGAATTTATAACAATTTCAGAAACCGCAGTAGTATCGATATCTACCAGGATGTCCCTGAAAGAACGTTCGTCTTTATCAGAGTTAACAAAAAAGATTATAATTACAAGAATGAGCAGTACGGCAAATAACGCCGTTAATATACTATTGTTGATCTTGCTGAACATAAGAAGTATTCATTAATTTATTTCTGATTTTTCTTCTGTTTTGAAATCTAAAAACACCATATATTATGATTAACGCAATGGGCAATAAAAAGTTTAAATATTTCAGGAATGATTTGGTACCTTCTTCCAATGTAGAATCAATAGGTCTCGATGTAACCCCCTTGGTTCTTAACTCAATGAGTCCTGTATCATCGGACAGCCAGTCAATTGCATTTGCCATTAAATTAATATTGTCATCCTGAAGCTGTTGAGCTTGCTGACCTTCACCATTGATGACAAAATCACCATCACCAAAAACCACCATTTTCGAATTATTATTTCCTGAAATTATACCTTCCAGTGCAGCACCAACAACTAATGAAGTAAGCGGAAAATCTTGTGGTCCCCAGTTTTTCATCACATCAAAATAGACAGGCGGGGATTGGACACCTGATTTTTCCGAAGTTAGCACTAACGGATACATACTAACAGTTGTATCTTTTGGATGAAGATTTATAGGGCTCGCAAACGGTAATAATACCGATTCCAGTCCTTCGGTAATTGGATGTTCTGTAAAGGAAGAAGCAATTGGTAAGTACGGGAACCTGACCGGCGTGTTCATAACGAAAAATCCCTGTTGCTGCCGGACCATTACACTGCTGCAATTCGGATCAAGAACAAAGTTATTCTCTATCTGCACTCCAATATTGCTTAACCAATCAGCAAATCCCGTATATATTTCCTTTCCCATACCTTGAGATAAGTCCCCTTCTACTTTATTTAAAGCTAACAGAAGATTACCGCCACGGTTTAGAAAATCATCGAGATAACTGAAGTATTGCTGTGGAATAGTATCCTTAGGTGCAACAACTATTAAAGTATGATACTGAAACGGTACACCTGCTGTATCACTAAGTTCTACTGTCTCAACTTCATATACAACTGAAATTTTATTCATTAATTGTGATATTGCTGAAAGATTTGGTTCGCCGTTTCCCTGCAGGAAAGCAATCTTTGGTTTATCTATAACAGATAGTTTTTTGATTTTTGACGAAAGATCGTATTCCATAGCTGCACCGGGTTGAATAAATGGAATTACCTCTTGCTCATTTCCCATTTGAATCAATGCACCAAGATACGCTCTCTGCTGTTTCATCTGGTCCCGCTCGCGAACATTAATCATAATCGGAGAGATTCCATTTTGCTGTGCTTTCATTTCAGATTCCTGACTCTCACTAGGATTGACAAATTCATAAACAATTTGTCCGTTTGAATAACTTACATATTCAATCAGGATATCTCTAAAATCCTGTCTGACTTTTGCAATATCCGGAGGAAGATCTTCAGAGAAATATGCTGTTATCGTAATTGGATCTTCCAATGAATTGAGAATATTTAAAGTTGCATCACTCAAACTGTATCTCTGGTCTTCAGTATAATCGAGTCTGAAAAAGAATCTGCTTGCAAGTACATTCAGTAAAATGATTATTCCGATAATCAGAAGAATTGAATTTTGGACTTTCTTTCTGGTAATCATGCTAACTCCCCTATTCCGTAATATTTCGTTTTGATAAAGAGGTTTCAGCCATCACAAGTCCCAGGAAAGTTATTGATAAAAAGTAAAGTATATCCCGTGAATCAATAACACCTCTTGATATGGAATCAAAATGGGTTGAAATACTCAGATAGCTCAGTAACTGACCTATGAAGCCTGTGAAATTATTTGAAAGCACATTAAAAATTATTAACAGGAATACACCTATAAATAATGCCAGTAAAAATGCAACAATCTGGTTGTTAGTGATACTGCTGGCAAATAATCCAATAGAGATGTAAACCATGCTCATTAAAATTAATCCTATATATCCACACCAGAATGCTCCATGATCTACCGGACCTATTGCCCATACCGTGATATAATACGGAAGTGCCAGGGCCAAAGCGATTAGAATTAAAAGCAGGGTTGCGACAAACTTACCAAGTACAACATTCCAGTCTGTAAGAGGTTTTGTTAATAATAATTCAATCGTACCGCTTCTTTTCTCCTCAGCAAGCATTCTCATGGTTAGAGCGGGTATGAAAAAGAACAAGGTAAAATATGCAATTGAAAAGAATGGCTGTAATGTTGCCTGACCGACAAAAAATATGTCAGATCCAAACAGCCAGGTAAAAAAACCGCTTATACCCAAAAACACAACTAATAAGATATAAGCGATAAGAGAATCAAAAAATGATTTCAATTCCCTTTTAGCTATTGTCCAAATTGATTTCATAATTAATTGGTAGTTAATTCTCTGAAAATATCTTCGAGTTTTGTTTCTAACGGCGTCATTTCCGTTAAAACCCATTTATTATCAACACAAAGTTGAAAAATATCTTTTCTGGATGATCTATCATCTTTACTATTTACCAGAAAGCTGTCCTGATCTTCCTTATCGAAATCAACCATAGCCACTGTTTCCAGCTGCTTTAACGATGAAATGATTTCATCGCGATTCCCGGCATCCGTTATTTGAACCTTCAAAACTTCCTGTCCCTGTGCTCGTTTTCGAAGCATATCAGCTGTACCGTCAGCAACAATTTTTCCATTATTGATGATAAGTATTCTGTCGCAGGTAGCTTCTACCTCAGGTAGAATATGTGTACTTAATATTACCGTCTTTTCCTTTCCAAGCTCGCGAATCAGTTTACGTATTTCAACTATCTGGTTAGGATCCAGACCGGAAGTCGGTTCATCCATGATTAAAATTTCAGGATCGTGAATCATTGCCTGGGCTAATCCAACTCTTTGTTTAAATCCCTTTGATAATTCATTAATTTTTTTATGTTTCTCAACATCCAGTCCACAGGCAACAATCATCTCCCCAATTCTTTTTGATATTTTTTCTTTTGGAATATTTTGAAGTTCTGCGACGAACTGAAGATACTCAAGAACCGGCATCTCGCCATACAGCGGATTGTTCTCCGGTAAGTAACCGATTTTTTTCTTTATTTCTTCCTGATCTTCAAGAATTGAATAATCATTTACCTTAACATCACCTTCATTTGGTGCCATAAAGCAAGTGATCATTTTCATCGTAGTAGTTTTACCGGCACCATTTGGTCCAAGAAAACCAAGAATTTCACCGGTCCGAACCTCAAATGAAATGTTATCTACTGCCCTTT
>JASFSF010000301.1:0-4003 GCA_050114555.1 Ignavibacteria bacterium | reverse complement strand
ACATGCAAAAGTAAAATCAGGAACGTTATTGGCTTTATAGTACCAGGTCTGTTTTCCTTTATTAGTTATAATGCCTTCCTTAAGATCTTCCGGGCTGATTATTTCAATTACATCTTCCGAAACCAATGCCTCTTTATAGCGGGAAAATATGTCACTTTTCAAAACCTTTTTACCATTTTGCATTTCTCCGGTTGCACGAACCAGATAATTTTCAGGTACAGTTATTTCAACCTCGAAATTATTTATATCATTATAGAATTCCACCTTACCCATATACTCGGTAAGATCCCAGCCATCAACATCATCATACACTGCAACCTGCGGATACCAGTAAGCGACAAAGAATCCCCCCTCCCTGTATTTCCCCATTCTTATAGGCTGAATATTTGCCAGGGTATATCGCCACTTAGTTTCAAACTCTATTTGATTACCCGGTAACAATGGCTTTGGCAGTAAAAGCAGTAAGTTGGTTCCTGTTCTGCTTCCGGCTGTATCGGGATCAAGTTCGTTACCATCCACCGCAAGATAATTAATAGCAGTACCTTCGTTTATTGCCCGCGGATCTAAATCATAATCTCGTGCCGCTCCCTTTTTGAAAATATCCTGATAAAGTCTGAATACAATTTTATTAAGTGTATCGGGGCTGTTATTGTGATAAACTATATTGCCCTCACCAGACACAAGGTTTGTTCTCGTATCCAGTTCAACTCTTAAATAGTAATCTGAGCTGTTCTGCCAGTAACCTTCTCCCGGTTTTCCATTCCATGAACGCGTATTCCCATTATAGATTTTTTGTAATTGCGGGGGAACATAAATCCCAACTTCCTGCGAAAAAACAGTTACGCAGACAAACAAGATATAAAACAAGCTATGGACTAATATATACTTTAAATTCATTTTGAAATCCTTGTTAAGAGTTGAAATAAAACTGAAGTGTCTTTCATAAACCAGAAAAATAATTAATGCCCCGGTTATTCAAAAACAGTGCAACAATACATTTATAATTAATATAACATGTGTTGATTAAATAAGTAATGGTCTCCACACACATATATTGCTGCAAATACATTCAATATGCCAGTCATCATTTAAAAGAGTAGATTAATATCCTGAATTTCATATCTTCATATAAAAATTATCGGCTGCTGATTATGAAATTATTTTTACTATTGCTTGTTTCAGCCACAATCATTTGTCCTTCTAACTTACGCAATACCGATAAGGTAATGCATCTCAAAAAAACAGATATTGAACCGGGCATTGATGGAGTGATTGATCCGGAATGGAGTTTGGCAGATTCTGTTTCGGATTTTTTTCAATTGACTCCATTTTATAATCAATCTCCCGGTTTTAAAACTATCGCAAAGGTTCTTACAACAAACGATGCGCTTTACAGCCTGATTGTATGTTACCAGGGAAAGTATAAAATTACTGCAACCTCCGGGCTGCTGGATGAATTTACAGGCGATGCTGTTTCTATAATGCTTGATACTTTCAATGATAAACAGACAGCTTATAAGTTTGTAGTTAGCGCTTCAGGTGTAAGAATGGATTGCCGCCTTCTTGATGATGCGAGAAACAGGGATTACAGCTGGGACGGCATTTGGTACGCCGCATCAAAAATATATGATTGGGGCTATGTTGTAGAAATTAAAATCCCATTTAAATCAATCAAGTATGAAAAACAATTAAGCGAATGGGGATTGGATTTTGACAGGTGGGTTACTTCAAGTAATGAAGACTTATACTGGTGTGAGTATGAACAAAACGAAGGACTAAGAATTTCTAAATTCGGCAAGTTGATACTTGATGATTTTCGTCCTTCTGTTTCAGGACTGAATCTGGAGATTTACCCCGTTGGATTTTCCAAAGCTACATATCTGAACGATGGAAAATATAAGATCGATCCGGATGCCGGGCTGGATATATTTTATAATCCATCTCAAAAGCTAACATTCCAATTAACTGCCAATCCGGATTTTGCACAAATTGAAGCTGACCCGTTTGATTTCAACATCTCAAGATTTGAATCTTACTTCGAGGAAAGAAGACCATTCTTTACCGAGGGTAATGAAATATTTATGCCTTCCGGCAGACAAAGAAATACAGGTTTTTACAGACCGCTCGAACTATTTTACTCCAGACGTATCGGTAAGCTGCTTCCAGACGGTCAAACTGTTCCTCTTATTATGGGAACAAAAGCTTTTGGCAGGTTAGGTGATTGGGAATACGGTGGTTTTGTAGCGCTAACTGAAAATGTAGATTATATTGATGAAGATGAAGACGATGAACATCAAACAGAACCAAGAGCTTTCTTTGGCGCTGCCAGGATTAAGAAACAAATTTTCGGCAACTCTTCAATCGGAGTTCTGTTCGTTGGCAAACAGACAAAAGATAACGCTTACGGAGTTTTTAACATCGACGGGGCTTTCCGCCAATCAAGCTGGCAGCTTTCATACCAGCTTGCCAGATCATTTGAAAATTCAAACGGCGGTTATGCCGGCTCAGCCGGTTTTCTATTGAGTACAACTGAATGGCTAAGTTATTCACGAATCCGCGCGATTGGTAAAAACTTTGATGTTGACCAGGTTGGATACGTCCCCTGGAATGGTACCACCGAGTTTGTTTCGATTAACGGGCCAATATGGAGATTTGACGAAGGATATATACAGCAGATTCTCATTTATGCCGGTCCAATAATTTACTATGAAGAAGATGACTACTTCGCTGATTATGGGGGCCTGTTAGGATTTAACATGCAGCTAAGAGATAACTGGGGATACGAAATTAATCTCTCCCTTACAAAAAGTAAGGATGAAGGAATCGTGTACAATTCCTATGAAGCTACATTCAGTTCGTGGTTTAACATGTCTGCAAAATGGAACGGAAACCTTTACGGCGGTTATTCGAGAACATACAATTTTTCCAGGGAATACCTTGCATTTTATTCTTGGCTGGGATCATTTATAAGCTGGAAAGCATTTGACTTTCTGGAAGTTGGAACATCCTATGATATGTTTTGGGAAGGTAATCCCGAAGGAAATGTAGAGGAGATAACATACAATGCCCGTCCATATTTCTCGTTAACACCTGTTAATAATTTAAATTTCAAATTGTACGTTGATAATGTGTTCTCAAGTGAGTCCCAAAAGCTGGAAAGTTTTATAGTCGGTTTCCTTTTCTCGTGGAACTTTCTTCCTAAGAGCTGGATTTATTTTGCGATTAACGATTTTAGGGATCGTAGTGAAGAGTATGACGTAAACGATAATTTACTTCCAAGCCGTCTTCATGTTACCAACAGGGCTGCTGTGATAAAACTGAAGTATTTATACTTCTTCTAAAACACGTTTGATATTATTTCAAATGCACCAAAGTAAGTTCCGAGCACACTCCCCAGGCTGGTTAAAATAAATACGAGAAAAACCTTTAGCAATTTATTCCTCCACCATTTGGACGGATGATTAAAATCGTTCAGCGCTGTTTGTATCTCCTTTACTATAGGCGGTTGATAATATGCCTGCACAAATGCTGCGACATATCCTGCACCAATTACCGGGGTTAAGCTTGTAAATGGTGCAGCTATAAACGACACAATAACAGTCACCGGGTGAGCCAATGCAATCAATGCCCCAAGACCAGTCGGAATTCCGTTTGCAAAAATCCAAAAAGAAATATTATCACCAGCTTCAACCAATCCTTTAGTAAGTCCGATATATACAATAGATGCAACAATAATTGCAGGAATACCCCATCCTAATATTTTTCCTATTGGCGCTGCTTTCGGGACCTTTTCTATTTCCTCCAGATTAACATCCTTATCATTTTTTAGATGGTCGATTATGCCGCTAACATGTCCTGCCCCCACAACCGAGACAATTTTATTTCCCTTTGCTCTTTTAATTTTTTCTGCAAGGAAGGCATCACGTTCATCGATCAGCACTCTCTTCAATACGGGCATTGCCTTACCCAGTTCTTCCATCATCTCGGACAAAACATCCTTGCT
>JASFSF010000300.1:0-4010 GCA_050114555.1 Ignavibacteria bacterium | reverse complement strand
AACGGCATAATAAAATCATATAATGGCGATCCTGAACTTCCGCTTCTAACATACCTGAGAGAGATTGAAGGGATTATTTCACCAAAGGACGGTTGTGCACCGCAAGCTGCTTGCGGATGCTGTACGGTTGAGCTCAATGGCAAAGCTATTCTATCTTGCATTATCCCTATGAGCAAGGTTGCCAACGGAAATGTAATTACAATTGAAGGAATCGGAAATTATAAGCAGCGGATTATTGCAAATGCATTCGTCGAAAAGAGCGGTGTGCAGTGTGGTTTCTGTATTCCGGGAATTGTAATGCAGGGTAAAATCCTGCTTGATAAAAATCCTTCTCCATCAAGGGATGAAATTGTAAGAGCGCTAACACCAAATCTGTGCAGATGTACGGGTTATAAAAAAATTGTCGATGCGATAGAATATGCGGCAGAAGCCATACGATATAAACGGGAAATACAAAAACCTGTCAGTGAAAAAAAGATAGGTGGAAAACATCCGAAGTACGATGCAGACAAGCTGGTATTGGGTCAAAGCCCCTATGTTGCTGATATCAAAGTACCCGGGATGCTGCATGGTGCCTTAAAGTTCAGTAATCATCCGCGTGCTGAAGTTATCTCCATTAATATTGAAAAAGCAAAATCTCACCCCGGTGTAATCAGAGTTTTTACGTCAGAGGATATCCCGGGGAAAAGATACTCCGGATTGATAGTACCGGATTGGCCATTAATGGTAAAGATTGGTGAAGATACAAGATATATAGGTGATGTTATCGCAGGGGTCGTCGCTGAAACGGAGATTGCTGCCCGTGAAGGTGTTAAGCTTATTGAAGTTCACTACAGGGTGAAGAATCCTATTTCTGACCCGGAAATATCTTTGGAAGAAGAAAGTCCAAATATTCATCTTAATGGTAATTTACTTTCCGAGACGAAAGTTTGCAGGGGAAATGTTGATCAGGCTTTACAGGATGCAGATTACATTTCCAAAGGTACGTATGAAACCCAGATGATAGAACATGGATACATGGAACCGGAGTGCTCGATTGCCAGACCTTATGAAAACGGAGTTGAAGTTTTATCACAAGGTCAGGGCATATATGAGGACAGGAAACAGATCGCGGAAATACTGGATCTTCCTGAAGAGAATGTCCGGGTAATTTTAGTTCCCAACGGAGGAGGATTCGGCGGCAAGGAGGATCTTTCTGTCCAGGGACATGCAGCTCTCTTTTCATACCTTCTTCAGAAACCGGTTAAGGTTCTTTTAACGAGGGATGAATCAATTATTATGCATCCAAAACGTCACCCTATAAAAATGAATTACACACTTGGATGTAACAGAGATGGAAAGCTTACGGTTCTTAAAGCGTATATGATTGGAGATACCGGAGCCTATGCATCAGTGGGGATGAAAGTTCTTGAACGATCTGCAGGACATGCTGCTGGACCCTATCATATACCGAATGTAGATATAATAAGTAAAGCTGTTTACACTAACAATCTCCCATGCGGAGCAATGCGTGGATTTGGTGTAAACCAGGTTGCGTTTGCTGTTGAAGGTTGCATTGACGACTTATGTGAACAAGGTGGATTTGATCGGTGGCAGTTCCGTTATGATAACGCGCTGAAAGAAGGAGATCTTACTTCCACCGGGCAGATTGTTAACAGGGGAAGTGGTGTAAGAGATACACTTCTAGCAGTAAAAGATATTTTTAAAGATGCCAAGTATGCCGGCATTGCCTGTGGTATTAAAAATACTGGTATCGGTAACGGTATGGCCGATGACGGCAGAGTAAAAATTGAAATAGTTTCAGACAAAAAAGTTATTCTTCATCATGGCTGGACAGAGATGGGACAGGGCGTTAACACAATGGCGGTTCAATTTCTTTGTCACGAAACGGGAATCGATCCTGATATTATCGAGGTTAAAGTTGATACGAAGGAAGAAGCAACTGCGGGAATGACCACTGCCTCGAGAGCGACGTCTATTATAGGCAACTCAATATCAAATGCTTCATTGCAGTTAAAAGAGGATTTAAAAACAAAATCATTGACTGATCTTGCAGGAAACACTTATAAAGGTGAATGGATTTGCAACTGGACAACAAAGCCGGAAGATAACGTTGATGAAATCATTACTCACTATTCATACAGTTATGCAACCCAGGTAGTCATACTTGACGATAAGGGAGCTATAAAAAAGGTATATGCTGCTCACGATGCGGGTAAAATAATTAATCCCGGATTGTTTGAGGGACAGATTGAAGGATCGATTCATATGGGAATCGGTTATGCAATCTCGGAAGATCTTGAACTCGAAAATTGTGTTCCGAAAAGCACCCGATTAAGAAAGTGCGGAATACTGAGAGCTAAAGAAATGCCCGAAATGGAAATTATCGGTATTGAAGTTCCCGACCCGCACGGACCCTACGGAGTTAAAGGAGTCGGTGAGATAGGTCTTGTTCCAACTGCTGCAGCCATTGCAAATGCATTCCATCAATATGACGGGACAAAATATTATAAACTCCCGATTAAGAAAAGAAATAAGATTAAATAATAATCTTATAGTCTTTGGTAATCATCTTCAGTATCGATATCCTGCAATATTTCATCGTAATTACATTCCCAACATTTTTTCTTAAAATTGTCAGATTTACTTAATTCTCTAAGATTTGAATCTTTCAGCGCCGAGATGATTATATCAAAAAGATTTCTGGCTAACAATATTGGGTGTCCTCTCCTGTTTTTATTTACGGGCTGAATCCAGTTATGTTTATTATCGATTTGTGAAATTAGTTCAGAATAAAATTTTGCGGGTAGACCGGGTTGATCAACAAAATGATATAATACCCAATCAGAATTCCTGGCGGCCTCAATCCCTTTTTGAAATGACGTGAACATTCCTTTTTGATATAAATCGTTTTGAACAAATTTTAATTTGTGTCTAAGTTTCGGAGATTCATTCAAAACTTCAGATTTCAATCTATCAGCCTCATAACCTGTTACTATTATGATATCTTCACAAACTTTTTCCAATTTGTGAATGATATTGCCGATGAAAGTTTTACCTTTGTAATCAGCTAATGGTTTAAATCTTTTCATCCTGCCGGATAAACCTGCGCTTATAATCAGTCCCGATATTTTAATTGTGTTCATTTAATCAATTGTTAATAAATATAATTTCACCTGAACTAAATAAAGTAACCGAAATAATACATAATTTCATCCTGTAGCAAATATATTAAATTGAAACCGACTTATAACTGTTGTAATTTTAAATGTTTTATTGAATATCAATTCTTGAAAGCAGTTAAAATATCAATATGGTTCATAATCATGATCATATAAACTCGGCAACCAGAAACATAACCCGTGCGTTTATAATCGGCATTGGATTGAATGTTCTCTTTACCGCTGTAGAATTTATTATGGGCTTCCTGTCAAACTCACTCGCTCTTATCTCAGATGCAACTCACAACCTTAGTGATGTCGGGAGTCTCGTTCTATCACTCATCGGGATGAAACTTGCACAAAAGGCTGCAAGTAAAAGTCTCACTTATGGTTATAAGAAAGTTACAATACTCGCTTCATTAATAAATGCAGTTTTATTAGTTGTAGTTGTATTTGGAATTATAAAGGAAGCAATTGAACGTTTCGCCAATCCTCCTGAAATAACCGGGGAAAGTATCATCATTGTTGCTTCAATAGGAGTTGTAATAAATTCGATATCGGCTTACCTTTTTTATAAAGATCAGAAAAATGACATTAATATAAAAGGTGCGTTTATTCATCTCCTCGTTGATGCAATTGTTTCTGTTGGAGTTGTTATCTCAGGTGTAATTATAATTTATACGGGATGGAATCTGCTCGATCCTATCATAAGTATTGCAATTGTGATTATAATAATCTTCTCAACCTGGGGTCTTCTCTTTGAAAGTATTCGTTTAACACTTGGCGCAGTACCTAAGGATATTGATATTGATAATGTAAAAGAGATGATGTTAGAAGTTGATGGAGTAG
>JASFSF010000299.1:0-4016 GCA_050114555.1 Ignavibacteria bacterium | reverse complement strand
TACTCGAAGCATCTGAATTAAAAAATGCTTTAGAAGAAGAATTTGGTGTGAGCGCAGCAGCACCGGTTATGGTCGCTGGCGGCGGAGCTGCTGGCGGTGGTGAAGCTGCTGCATCTGAAGAAAAAACTGAGTTTGATGTTATCCTCACCTCTTTTGGTGATAAGAAAATAAATGTTATCAAAGTTGTAAGAGCTCATACTGGTCTTGGATTGAAAGAAGCTAAAGATTTGGTTGATAAAGTCCCAAGCCCGGTAAAAGAGGGTATCTCTAAAGACGAAGCTGAAAAAATTAAGAAAGAATTCGAAGAAGCTGGCGCTGCAGTAGAGCTGAAGTAAGGGAAAAATTATTTTGCTTACTGAATTTTAAATGCAACGTGATAAGGTGGATTAGTCTGTCTTATCATAATGTGCATTAATAATATCGATACGATTTGTAAGAAAGAAAATGAATAATAATTTATTAAGGAGGATAACAATTGGATAATAACAGAATTTCCTTTGGAAGTATTACACCTGTTATAAACACTCCCGATTTACTCGCAATACAGACGGAAACGTTTGAGAATTTCATTCAGCTAAATACTCCTCCAGAAAAAAGAGAAAATAAGGGTTTACAAGCAGTATTCACTTCCAATTTCCCTATTTTTGATAATAAGGAGAATTTCAGACTCGACTTCATCGAATATTCTGTCGAAAAACCCAGATTCAATCTTGGGGAATGTATGGAAAGAGGTCTGACCTATTCTGCACCTCTTAAAGGAAAACTACGGTTATCAACAAAAGATCCTGATACAGAAGAATTTGTAAACACAGTTGAACAGGAAGTATACCTCGGTAATGTTCCTTTCATGACAAATAAAGGAACATTTGTAATAAACGGTGCCGAGCGAGTTGTAGTTTCACAATTGCATCGATCGCCCGGTGTTGCGTTTGCTCAGACTGTTCACCCCAATGGTACCCCACTATATTCTGCAAGAATTATTCCGTTAAGAGGATCATGGGTAGAGTTTGCAACGGATATAAATTATGTGATGTATGTTTATATCGACCGCAGAAAGAAATTCCCTGCCACAACATTATTAAGAGCATTGGGATATGATACCGATGATAAAATATTAAATCTTTTTGATCTTGCGGAAGAAGTTGATGTCACTAAAGGCGATCTGTCAGGATACATTGGAAGAGTAGTTGCAAGTGATGTTTTTGATCTTTCTACAGGTGAAATTTTCCTTTCCAGGGATAGTATCCTCAGCGAGGAAGACATTGAGAGACTGGATGAAGCAGAGGTGGATAGCATCAAACTCATTAATTCTGACATCTCAGCTGAGCAGGATTTAATTGTTAATACTCTTACGAAGGATACTTCTCATTCACGTGAAGAAGCATTGTTCGCCATTTACAGACAGCTACGGTCCGGTGAAGCACCGGATCTTGAAACAGCAGAAGCCTTAATTGACAAGTTGTTCTTCAATGATAAACGTTACGATCTTGGTGATGTCGGACGTCATAGGATGAATGATAAACTTGAACTCGATGTATCACCGGAAATAACAATTCTTACAAATGATGATATTATAGCAATTATGAGATATATCATCAAATTAAAAGACGGTAATGAGCCTGTTGATGATATAGATCATCTGGGTAACAGAAGAGTTAGAACTGTTGGTGAGCAGTTAGGCCAGCAGTTTAATATTGGTATGGCCCGTATGGCAAGAACCATTAAAGAAAGAATGAATGTTAGAGATGCTGAACAATTTACTCCGCAGGATCTTGTTAATGCCAGAACGATCACCAGTGTAATTAATGCATTCTTCGGTACGAATCAATTATCCCAGTTTATGGATCAAACAAATCCGATAGCGGAAATGACTCATAAACGAAGAATGTCAGCGCTCGGACCCGGAGGTTTAACAAGGGAAAGGGCAGGATTCGAAGTTCGTGACGTTCATTATACTCACTATGGGCGATTATGCCCAATTGAAACTCCGGAAGGTCCGAACATTGGATTGATTTCTTCACTAACAATCTTTTCCCGGGTAAACAGGTATGGATTTTTAGAAACTCCTTACCGTCTGTCTGAAAATGGAAAGGTTTCTGATGATGTAGAATTTCTTACGGCAGAGCAGGAGGATATCTATACAATTGCACAGGCGAATGCTCCATTGAATGATCAATCAAAATTTGTTAATGAAAGAGTAAAGTCCAGACTAAAAGGTGAATTCCCGATAGTTACACCCGATCAGGTTCAGTATATGGATGTTGCTCCTTCTCAGATTGTGAGTGCTGCTGCTGCTCTCATCCCGTTCCTTGAACATGATGATGCTAACAGAGCGCTAATGGGTTCGAATATGCAGCGCCAGGCGGTGCCGTTACTTCAGCCTGAAGCTCCGCTTGTTGGAACCGGCATGGAAAAGAAAGTTGCTCATGATTCCAGAGCTCTAGTGATTGCCGATGATACCGGAACAATTGAATATGTAGATTCAGACAATATCACTGTTAAATATGATGTGAATCCAAACAGTATTGAAGCATTAACTTCATTTAACGATGTTCGCAAGGTTAATTACAACCTTCTGAAATTTCATGGAACCAACCAGGAAACCTGTATCACACAGCGTCCAATTGTTAAAGAAGGTCAGATAATTTCAAAAGGCGATGTCTTGGCTGATGGTTCTGCAACTGATGGTGGAGAACTTGCCCTTGGAAGAAATGTTCTTGTGGCATTTATGCCATGGAGAGGATACAATTTTGAGGATGCAATTATTGTTAGTGAAAGAGTTGTTAGCGATGATATTTACACCTCTCTTCATATTGAAGAATTTGAATTGCAGGTAAGAGAAACTAAAAGGGGTGAAGAAGAATTAACACGTGAAATTCCAAATGTAAGTGAAGAAGCAGTTAAAAATTTAAATGAGAACGGAATAATAAGAGAAGGTGCCGATGTTAAAGAGGGTGATATATTAATTGGTAAAATTACACCTAAAGGAGAATCCGATCCTACACCGGAAGAAAAACTCCTGAGAGCTATCTTTGGAGAAAAAGCCGGTGACGTAAAGGATGCATCGCTTAAAGCACCACCGGGATTGAAAGGAACAGTTATTAAAACCCGACTTTTCAAACGCAAGAAAAGTGATTCTGAATCCAAAAAGTTTGAGAAAATAGAAATTGAAAAACTTGAACACGCATATAAACAGAAGTTAGATCAACATTATATAAAACTTGTTGAGAAGCTTAATAAACTATGTGAGGGATTAACTACCGCGGGTATTCGCGATCTCGATAGCAGTGTTGTGTTAAGAAGCGGAACGAAAATAAAGGAAGACACTTTCGTTTTACTTGATGACGTAACTAAACTGGATTACACACTTGATTGGTTCAGCGCTAAAAAAGACAATAATCACATTAATACTCTTTATCATAACTACTTTGAAGTACGTGCTGAATTAGAAGCTGAATATAAGAGAGAAAAATCCAAGATTACCAGTGGCGATGAACTACCTCCAGGAATAGTGCAGCTTGCAAAAGTATATGTTGCTAAAAAACGCAAGCTTTCTGTCGGTGATAAAATGGCAGGGCGACATGGTAATAAAGGTGTTGTTGCAAAGATAGTTCCGCAGGAAGATATGCCGTTCTTACCGGATGGATCAAGTGTTGATATTATATTAAATCCTTTGGGTGTGCCTTCACGAATGAATCTCGGTCAGCTGTATGAAACAGCTCTTGGATGGGTTGGTAAAAAACTTGGAGTTAAGTTCTCAACTCCAATTTTTGATGGCGCCAAGGTGGAGGATGTAGATGAATGGCTTGAAAAAGCCGGATTAGAGAGAGGAAGTAAAACCGAACTTTATGATGGAAGAACCGGCCAAAAGTTCGATCAGAAAGTAACCTGTGGATACATTTATATGTTAAAACTCAGCCATCTGGTTGATGATAAAATACACGCTCGTTCAATTGGTCCATATTCTCTGATTACACAACAGCCGCTTGGTGGTAAAGCACAGTTCGGCGGTCAGA
>JASFSF010000298.1:0-4036 GCA_050114555.1 Ignavibacteria bacterium | reverse complement strand
ACCGCGATTCAGATACGAGGAGAGATGGTATAATAAAAGAATTGAAAGATTTGCAGAACAGGATACCAGCGGAAATGATATAATCATTACAAATGATGTTAAAGAAATTAATATTGTCCGGACTTTCAGTACAGGCATCAGCGCTTCGACAAAATTTTACGGAATATTTGGTTCGCCGATTCCAGGTATTTCGGCGATCAGGCACACTGTAACCCCAAGTATTACCTATTCATATCAACCCGATTTTTCTCAATCAGGGTGGGGTTATTATGACACCTATATTCTTTCAGACGGAACTGAAGTAAAGTATAACAAATATGAGAGAGAAGTTTACGGAGGCCCGAGTTCGTCGAAACAGTCGAGTCTTTCATTCAATATCGGAAATATTCTTGAAATGAAATCGGAAGTTGATCCAACAGATACAACATCAAAAGAGGAAAAATATCAACTCTTGAATTTGAATATCGGTTCAGGATACAACTTTGCAGCAGATTCACTTAATTTTTCAGATATCAGAATGAGTTATAGAACTCAAATCTCAGATTTGTTTGATTTCTCCGGCTCTAACACATTTACCTTATATGATTATTCCGGAACTACATCACGGATAAACAAATATCTGATCGACCAGGGAAAAGGTTTGCTTCGGATGACAAGTTTTAATTTTACAGTTAGCGCAAGATTATCAGGTGAAAAATTGAAGTCAAAAGATCCGGTGGCTGATTCACTTAACCAGGTGAGCGACGAATTCGGGATTGGAGATGCTGAGGATAGGAGTGTTTACCAGGGAATCTACACCGATCGTGATCCCGACTTTACAATACCCTGGGATTTATCACTTACTTATACGTATAATTTGAGTCGTCCAACACCGGAGCTGGAAACCAAATATTCCAGTATTAACGGAAGCTTCAATTTTAATCTTACGGATAGCTGGAAGTTTACCCTAACCGGAAGCTATGATCTGGAAAGGAAAAAATTTGTTGCACCGCAGGTAAGAATATCCAAAGACCTTCATTGCTGGCTTATGAATTTTACATGGAATCCTTCCGGTACATACCAGGGTTTCCGCTTTGAAATTAGAGTTAAAGCGCCGCAGCTTCAGGATTTGAAAATCACCAAGCAGGATCAATTTTTCGATACAGGTTTTTAAAATATACCGGTAGATTTGAAATTGAACAAAAATCCGAATGAGTTTAAAATATTATTTGGAATTAGGGATGAATGGTTCGTTAATATGAAATTATCTGTTCTTAAAATTGTTGACTGAAATAGATATTCAAACTGGTTGGCAGATTTATTTTATTTTCCAATCCCATTGATACATTCCAGCTTACCTCAGTTTCCAGGTTTTTATTGTATGATGAAACAAGTCGCACAGCATTTATAGCGCTTATTACACGGTTCAGAATCATAGCACCCACAACAAATCTAAGATCATTGTAAGTTTGTTCGCTGGACGACCACATTCCCCTGTAAGTTCGTCTCTCCTCGGTACTGTTCCACTCCCAGAAGTATGCTTCCGATCTGTACATCTCGTCGAAATTTCTTTCGAATGCTTTCTGATCATTATAAGATTCAAAGCTCGAATATTCTCCGATAGTGGCAAAAAAACTTTCGTCTTTCCCTTCCGGATTGATGGAGGCATTTGTTGTTGCGTATGCTATATAATCATCTTTCTTATTTCCGGCGTAGATGTTCATACCTATGAATGTTGCCCACAAAGCTCCCTCGGCAATCGTAAAATATTTACCACTGCTGTAATTGCCTGCATACAACTCTCCCATTCCGGGTAAAAGAAGAGAATATAATATTGCTATTCCTGCACTCTTCTTTTCAGAACTAAGTTTATTAAGGGAAGTACTATATGAAGTGTTTTGTGATTCTGTGTTTTTGATGTTTTGTTCAAGCTCTAATACTGAAAAAACAGATTGCCCTTGAGCTAACAGGTGGGATGTAAATAGTATGAATACTGCCGTAAATATTTTCATAATTTTTAATTTAATAATACTTCTATGATGAAACTATTTCAATTGAATTTTTAGTATCTATGATTTTTCCGGTACACAATCCTATCTGAGTCAAGTCTGTAAGCTCAATTTTAATCAATTTGTTGATGCAGGAATTATCGTATTTATTTTCAACACGAACATAATTTGAGGTAAATCCTTTCATTTTTCCATTTGAATTTTGCTCTTCAAATAATACCTGATGTTTTTGCCCGATCATATTTTGGTAAAACTGATGTCTCTTTTTTTCACTTAAAATTCTTAAGATTTTGTTCCTTCTCTTTCTCTCGGCATTATCTACTGAGTTTTCAATTTTTATTGCCCCGGTATCCGGTCGTTCTGAGTATGTGAAAACATGTAAATAGGAAACAGGCAGGTCCCTCACAAAATTATGCGTTTCAAGAAAGTCATTCTCTGTTTCGCCCGGGAAGCCGACAATCACATCAATACCAATACCAGGATTTTTTATCTTTTCGCAGACATTGTAAATAACTTTCTTATATTCACTAACGGTATATCTCCGCTGCATAGCTTTAAGAATTCTATTACTTCCGCTCTGAAGAGGGATGTGAAGATGATTGCAGATTTTATCGTTATCCGCAATCAAATCTATGAGATCGTTTGTTAAAAGGTTTGGTTCAATGGAGCTGATCCTGATCCTGAATTTTCCTTCGACATTTAAAAATTTTGTCAGCAATTCATACAAATTTGAATCAACCGACTTGCCGTAATCACCAACATTAACACCCGTTAAAATGATCTCTTTGTAATCTTGTTCAACCAGTTTTTTGAATTCATCGACAGCACTGCTTGGTTCCATACTGCGACTTTCACCCCTGGCTAATGGAATTGTACAAAATGAACATTTGTAATCGCATCCATCCTGAATTTTAAAATAAGCCCTGGTCCTGTTGTCGGCATCTGTAGAATGAGCTTCCCCGAATTCGTTTGTTCCGTTCAATGATTCAACGAATACACAAGCCTGGTCCCCTTTTTCAAAATTATTAAGGATGTTGAATAACTGAAATTTTTCATTGCTCCCGACAACTGCGTCCACACCGTTTATATTGCTTAATTCTTCCGGTCTAAGCTGAGCATAGCAACCTGTCACTATTACATAAGCTTCGGGATTATATCTTAATATTCTTCTTACCAATTGCCTGCATTCTCTCTCGGCATTTTCTGTAACTGTGCAGGTGTTAAAAACATAAACATCTGCTCGTTCACTGAAATCTACAATATCGAATCCCTTTGAAAGAAATTGTTTTCCAATTGTAGATGTCTCTGAAAAATTCAGTTTACAGCCTAAAGTATGTAAAGCAACTTTGTTCGACATTATTTCTGGCAAATATAAGAAGAGCGGGATAAACCCGCTCTCTGATTAACATAAATAATTCAAATATCTATTTATTTATTTGATTTATCTTTTTCTTTTTCAGGTTCTGCTTGAGTTTCAGGTTCAGCTTCAGTTTTGGATTCGGTTTCATCTTCGACTTCCGGTTTGGGAGGCGCTGGTTTAGTCTGCTGATGTTCTGGTTCGCTTTCCGGAACTTCGAATATTGGAAACTCAGAAGAATCAATCGCCCCGGCATCCGAACTTTTTATACTCTGAACTGAAACTCTGTCTAACTTATGAGATTTTAAGTATTCTTCTATTTCTTCTTCAGATTTATCTTTGAAAACAGCAATTGCACTCAATACAATCTTCTTGTTCTCTTTATCAAATTCTAAAACTTTAAGAGGAATTACATCCTCAACTGGGAAGTGAAATGATATATCCTTTATTTTGGAAGTCGACAACTGGGTAACCGGTACAAATCCATCTACTTCGTCGGGCAGTTCGGTAATCAAACCTTTTTCAATTATTCTAACTACTTTACCTTCTGTCATGGAACCTACAGAATATTTTCTCTCAAATGAATCCCAGGGATTATCGATTATTTGCTTATGTCCGAGTGATATTTTTCTTTGTTCAACATCAACACCAAGAACAACAACGTCAATTGATTCACCTTTTTTAACAACAT
>JASFSF010000297.1:0-4041 GCA_050114555.1 Ignavibacteria bacterium | reverse complement strand
GTTGCTTTGGGGTGTGCGGCTTTGTTATTCATTACTGCTTGCAGCGATCAACTAACTTCATCCGACGAGTTCAATTCCTTTGATTCAGAGCTATTCAAATTTGAGACTTTAGAAAGCGATATCTCTTTAATGGAGGCAGATGGAATGCATTTTGCCGAAGGAGATGGAATCTTTTCTCTCGGCTGGAATGAGGTTTTCAGACCGTTTGATGATAACTCACAAATAAAAGGGATGGCGTTCGCTGTAGTATTTGGCGATGATAATAGCGGTAGTCTAAACTTTCCCGGCCGTGGAATTGATTTAGGAACAATGAGCATTGATTATTCAGGTAATTCAATAGAAATGCACAAGATGTCTCACGATAGAAGAGGTACTGCATATTCATTATTCCACAGACCTTTTGGTGAATCTGAAGAATTACTGGGATTTATCCCTGCTACTGATTACCAATTTGTTGTTTCCGGATCAGGTAGCTTTTCACCTCTTACAATTACACTAACTTCTCCGACATCATTAATGAATATCAACAGTCATTCACACGGTGATGTAATAGATATCACACAGGATCTCACAATAACCTGGGATGGCGGAAACAATCTGTCTGATGTAGCCATACGTTTAATGCCTCATTTTCGACCCCCTGGAGATGGTATTAATCCGGATGGAAGAAGTGGTCCCGATGGGAAGGGTGGACCTGGCGGAAGAAGAGGTCAGGGACCTCCGCCACCTCCACATCATCATGGTGAGAATACTATTATTGAAATTCTATCCGGCAACCCGGGAGAATATGTAATTTCTTCTGAGATTCTTCAAAGCCTTGTGGATGAAACCGGCGCAGAGAAAATAGTAATAGAAGTATCTCAGCTGGATTCCGGGGAAGTAGAACACGATGGGAAGTTATTGACTACTGCGATGAGAAACGGCAGCAGCGTTATGCTGGATATTCAATAAAATAATGGGGAATAAATCGATTTAAAAGCCGCACATTTTATGTGCGGTTTTTTAAATTGCTTATTGTTCATCAGAAATTTATTGGGCAATTGAGTTTATATTTTATTATCACTATGTTTAACAGAATTAAAAATACATCCCGCTAATTTCATTCTACTCCAGCACTTAGATTTTCATCCTGAGGGGAAACCTGATGTTGATGATGCCGATTAATTGAAATTACTTGTGAAGCAGCTATGTATTATAATTAAACACACGGTAACGTGAAGAGAGAACTTGTAAATTCTCCAGAATTATTAAGAATAATATTGCAAATGATTGCGTGATTTATAAACAATAAAACGGAGCTAAGATGAACACATCAATGATTGTACGACTATCCCTAATGATGATCTTGTGTATTTCATTATTATCTGTAGCATATGCTGATGATTATGTTATATATGTAGCCAGAAAAGATTCTAAGGCACTGGAAGTAGCCAAGACAAAGAGCGACAATAAGAGCATATATGCCGAAAGGACTTTTCATAAAGCATTGGTTAAGGCTGCCGATTTATTGCAATTGGGTAAGCATACTGTTACTGTTATGGTTGCCAATGGTGAATATGTTGGGAAAGCAAAACAAGGAGTATGGATTGTTCCCAAAATTGATAATCCCGAAGCCACGTTACGCTTAATCGGAGGATTCAACGATGATTTCTCAGAACGGAAACCATTTGATTTGCTAACTGCATTGGTTACAAATGAAGGGCGGAATGGTGCTTTCATTCAATTTACTAAAAAAAGTAAGTTGCATGAACTGGTAATAAGCGGATTTCTGTTTGATGCCGCCGCGTCAAATAAATACGATGACGAAACTAACAGTATATTAAAGGGACAGTCAAGGACTTATCCGTTAATCTCGTTATCCCTTGTAATGTTAGACCATCTTGTCATAGACAGTAATATTTTCATTAATGGTGCTCATGGTGCATTTGATCCCTACGTTACTCCAACATCAAATACAATGGTTGATATAACAAATAACTTTTTCCTCAATACAATCAAAGCTATTCAAATAGGTGCAGGATTAAGTTTTAGAGGTAATACTGTAAAAGAAATAAATTTAAGAAATAATTCTTTTATTCTTTGCTGGCCGTTTAATCCGGACGCTACATCCAGCGAAGTATCGGCAATTAAATTGTATCATAAAGAAGGTGCAGAAGTGCTTAACATAGAGAACAACCTTTTTGCTTTCAATCCTGGTGGTGTTATGCAGCATGACTGGCCTGAAGATAGAATGCCTGATATAAATCTTCGTAATAATCTTTTTTATATGAATGCCGGTCTTTTTGGCGATGGCGAAGTTGATGCGGGTGTTTTAGCAGGTAAATTCGGGACAAATCCTAAATACCTGATTTTAAATCTGGAAACGGTTGAAGAAGATTTCAGTTATACAGTAGAGGGCAACGTTGCAATAGATCCCAAAGTCCCTGTAGCCCTGGTTGATTTAACTGCATCGGATTCATACTCGGTGCATCGTAAGAGCACGGTGTTAAATGATTTACGTAACTTATTCGGTCTTAACCAGCGCGGTGGGACTGTTTCTATTTCAGGCTTCGCCCCGGCAATGACGTTTGACGTTAATAACTTGCCGATACCTATGGAACAAAATGCAAAAACATATGGCGTGCAAATAAATGAATTATGGAATCCTTAGAAAAAACCTTACATTACATTATTAAAAGGAATAGAGTTCTGACCAGGTTTAGTACATTTATAATTTCAATCCGCTAACTATATGAAGAAGAGGAATATATAGCTTTTTTGCAAACTGATTAAATTTGTAAAAACTTAATTAATGTTTGTTTTCATTTGATTAGCAATTAAATATTTGATCTTCCAAAAAGTAAATATTTTGTTGTTGTCGATACTCTTTTGTTGGCTCGCATCCTCTGCTAATGCTCAGAATACCACACAGGGCACGAAAAGTTTTTTCTATCCTGAAAGGCTTCAATCAGGGGAGATTAAAAGTATACTGGGCTTATCTATGTCCAACCTTCCTGAAGATGTCATTGAATCAGATGATCTGTTTTATGCCCCATTATTCTCATATTATTTTAAAATAGGAATCCCTGCAAACTTTCAGGTAGAAGCCTCAGCAAATTCTAATATTGTTACCTTTCAAATAGCGGCTGGCCTGAAATGGAGTTATACCCTCGATAAGTTTTCATTTGCTCCCGGTTATGATATTGCATTTTGGTTTGGTGGTTTGAGACACTTCGGATTCAATAGCAAGGTAAGAGGCTGGATACATTATCCCAATCTTACCATTGGTTATGAGTTTGACGATTTCACAGTTTCAATAAAAGGAGAACTGATTCTAATAACATTCCTAAGAGAGTTTCAAGAGGATTTGGAAATTGCCAGAGGAAGAAATTTCTATTCGGGATTTGCGATAACCACAGTAATTGAACAGCCGTTATGGGATGATAATTTCTTCTTGGTTGGTTTGAAGATTAACTATGCCAGATTTTATTACCCGCAATGGCCTACGTTTTCAAGATTTAACAGATTCTTTTTTATTCCCGAATTAATGGTTGGTTTTGTGTTATGAAAATGTGTTTGTCATTAATAGTTTTACTTTTAGTATGCATTTCATGCAACAATGAAATTGATATTATCTTTCCTGCTTTTACAGAGAGTAGTATTTTAGAAGGATCCACTCCAGTTCCGGATAGTGCAAAACAAAGGATGAAGGGTGTATATCTAATACAAGGTGGTAATGAAATCTTTGGGGATGTAGCTGTAATTACATGGAACGATCCGAATTTCTTGTCAATTTATTGCCAGCTTGGTGGTGGATTCATTATTCTAAGTGGTGGAGTAAGAGACTCATCATTATTATTTGAGGGAACGTGGAGAAAACCATTCGGAACTGAAACTGGCCTGGCAAGATTTATCATTCCAAAAGAGGGTGGAGGCGCAGCATTGCTATCAGACACTACATCAGAGCTCAATATTTTATTATCAGGATTTTACGGATCAGGCAATAATAGTCAGGATAAAAATATTAGATTCATATTTCTAAGACCATTTAGCCAGGCAGTA
>JASFSF010000296.1:0-4044 GCA_050114555.1 Ignavibacteria bacterium | reverse complement strand
CTGCATCAAAAATGGGCTTGATGGGATATTCCAATGTGTTAAGAGAAGAAGTTAGAGATTCAAATATCAGGGTAATAAATATCATTCCAGGTTCAACAGAAACACCAATTTGGAGCAGGAATGTAAGAGAAGAAAATCAAGAAAGAATGATGAAGCCGGAGAGTATTGCAAGGGTTATTGTTTCGTCTTTTCTTCATAAAGATAATATTGTTCCGGAAGAAATAATACTTCGTCCGTTACACGGAGATCTATAAAAAAAGCCGGCTAAAAGTGCCGGCTCTTCATTAAGAATTGATAAGGTTAAAAGTCTCGTCTGAATCTTTTATTTTTTAGTTGTTGTCTTCCTTCATCCCTTCGAGGACGCATTTTATCGAATGTTTCCTTTTGTTCATCGGTAAGTAATTCATAAACATCCATTCTATGATTAGCCTTAACAAGTGCTATCTGCTGTTTCGCTTCACTTAAGGATTTAACACTGGCGAGGAATTCTTCACGAGTATAGTTTCCACTTCGCTTTAATTCTTGAAGCTGAAGCTTCTTTCGTTGAACATCTGATTTGAGATCTATCATCTCGTTTTGATGTTCAAATCTTAATTCTTCAATAGCTTCCTGCTGATCTTCGGTTAATTGAAGTTTTTCGATCATCATCTCGCGGTGCTCGCCTCTAAAATTACCGCGATCCTTAAACTGACCAGATACAGATTGTGAAGAGATAAATACAAGCGATAGAATAATTGCTGCGCTGATTATGCTTAACCTTTTCATTTTTTTTCTCCTTTTTTATGAGTTTTGATCATTTGACAGGTCTATTTCGATCAAGGTTTAAAGTTTCATATTTTAAACCACAGCGTATTTTATCTTGTCAAATCAGTACATGTTTGAACATAGAATGACCGAAATAAAGACTGATCAGGAGTTAGTTACTGAATATCTTGGCGGTGATGATTCGGCCTTTAATCGTTTGGTAATGAGGTATCAGGAGAAGATTTATTGGCATGCAAGGAGGATGACAGGAAATCATCTTGATGCCGATGAGATTGTACAACAGGTTTTGATGGTAATGTATAAAAAACTAAATACTTTTAAGTTTGAATCTTCTTTGTACACCTGGATATACAAAATAACCTCTACCAGAAGTTTGAATTTGATAAATAGTAATAAACTGAGATCTTTTTTTTCGAGTTCTGATTTTTCCGATAAGGAAGGAATTAATGCAGATGATATTCTCGGTTCAATTGAAAACAAGGAAAGATTAGAAAAAATTCAAACAATGCTTCAGAAGATTCCGCCAAAACAAAGGGAAGTATTTATATTTAGGAATTTTGATGAACTTTCGTATAAAGAAATATCTGAAATAACCGGAAAAAGTGAAGGAGCACTTAAAGCAAGTTATTTTCATGCTTTTAACAAACTGAAGGAGTTGATGAATGATGGATAATTATGAAAAATTGATCATAAGATATCTGGACAGGCAACTTAGTGAAGAAGAAAAACTTGATTTTGAAAATTCATTGTTAACAAACAGTCATCTGCGAGCTGAATTTGAAAAGTACAAAAAGGTTAATGGAATGTTCTCCTCTGAGGTAAATCCTGAACTTGATAATGATTACTTTAGCAGAATTGTTCCGGAATTCAGGCAAAGACTTGAAAAGAAGAGTAGTCCGGTATTGTACCGTAATTACGGAATGGTGTTTACAACTGTATTCCTCATTGTAACTTCATTTTTTATTGCTGACAAATTATTAATCAATAGAGATATTAATAATAGTTCAATTCAGGCAATAGTTGAAGGATTTACTGAGGAAGAATTAGATAATTTTACAGATTATTATTCCAGCGAAAATTATAGTCTGATATCAGATAATGATGAGATCATGCTTTTAGCTGATACGGATGTAAATATGGAATCCATACTTACTAATTCAACATCTGAGCAAAAAATTTCTATCATATCGGAGTTTGAGCTTGGATTGGACTATTCATCGATAGATGAGGATCGATTGGAATTTGCTTACAACGAGATTATATCAAAAAGAATTTTTTAAGAGGTAATTAAATGAAAAGTCTGATAATATCTATAAGTGTTCTAATAGTTTTTAGTTTTAGTTCACTTGCGCAGAGGCATGATCCACCTCCAGGAAGGATGCCCGAAAAATTACGACAGCTTGAAAAGATAAAACTTATAGAAACTCTGGAGATGGATGAAGAAACTACTTTAAAATTTTTCTCAAGAAGGACTGAACATAGAAATGACGTTGATCAGCTTCATGAAGAACTTGAAGGGGTTCTTATACAAATTGAGAGTGTTTTATCGGGAGAGCAAGAAGCATCGGAAGAAGAATTAAAGACATTAATTGAGCATGCAAATAAAACCGATAATGAAATCAGTCTCTCAAAATCAAAGTTTATCCATTCACTCGGAGATCTACTCTCCACCAAGCAAATTGCAAAGCTGATTGTCTTCGAAAGGCGATTCAGAGAAGAACTAAGGGATGTCTTATTTCGAGATAGAAAGTTCAGAAAGAAATTCTGAGCAAGAGTAAGCACCTTAAAAATCTTCAATAAACTCATATCCTGTGTTGCTTTTAAGCAATTGCATAGATATTTTTCTGGCCTGCAAGTTGCGGAAGTGGTGGAATTTGGTAGACACGCTATCTTGAGGGGGTAGTGCCTTAATTGGTGTACGGGTTCAAGTCCCGTCTTCCGCACAAGACAGCTTTATAAACAAGAGAAGAGGAAATAATCTATGAAAAAAATTGCAATGCTTTTGTTGGGAACTACAATTCTGTTATTTATTGGCAACGCATTTGCCCAGGATATGAGCCCGGAAGCAGGAAAACTATACAATGAAGGAAATAGTTTATTGAAGGCGGGAAACTATAACGGAGCCATTGAAAATTATAATAATGCTCTGGCAATTGAAAAAGATTATAGAATCTTTTACCAAAGAGGTGTTGCACTTAAGAAGACACGTAATCTTGAGGAAGCTAAAAACTCGTTTGAAGAATGTTTGAAACTAAATAGTAAGTTCTCGGGCGGATTTAATGCACTCGGCGGTGTTTATTTTCAAATGGGTAATTATCTTGCAGCTATTGAAAACTTTGAAAAAGTTTTATCCTTAACCAATAAAGCTAACATTCAGAAAAAAGTTAAGAAGAATCTTTCATTAGCATATTCAAAACTGGGTAACATAGAGTTATCCAACGGTAACCCTACAAAAGGTGTTGAATATCTTACTAAAGCGGTTAGTTATAATAATTACGATGCAGCGTATCTTTCACTAGCAAAAATTTATTCCGAGATTGGTGAGTGGGACAAATCAATTACTGCTTCTCAAGATGCACTGAAATATCGTTCGAAAATTTCAAGTGGCGGACCATATTTTTATATGGGTATCTCCTACAAGAACAAAGGTGATCACGAAAAAGCGATTGATATGTTTAATAAAGCAAAAAACGATGTAACATATAGAAAAACAGCTGAATACGAATTGAGTTTGATCAACTAATCTTTATCCAAATTTTAAAGTAACCCTCGTTTATCGAGGGTTTTTTTTGCTTTATTTTAAAGTTCTTAATGTCAATAAATACTTCAAATAAAATTAGTCATCTCAATAAAGAGGAATTACTCCCTCTGGTCTGTGCGGCAGCAGCATTACGGAAAGAAGAAAAATTAAAAGAGCTTATTCTCGAATGTTTAACCAGGGGAATAAAACAAACAGAGCTATATGAATCCCTTCTACAAAATTATTTGTTTACCGGCTATCCCTCGGCAATGGTCTCGCTTGGAATCTTAAGTGAATATACTTCTCCTAGAATAGAATCATCATTAAAAGAAGGATGGGATTTAAATAAATACGGTGAGCGTGGTACGAAAAACTGTAAAAAGATCTACGGTAGAAAATTTGACAAATTAATTTCAAATGTTGAAATGTT
Organism: Ignavibacteria bacterium; assembly: GCA_050114555.1. Lineage (GTDB taxonomy): Bacteria > Bacteroidota > Ignavibacteria > Ignavibacteriales > Ignavibacteriaceae > BMS3ABIN03. The sequence continues at coordinate 109 of JASFSF010000296.1, read as the reverse complement.
TTCACCGGAATTATCCGACTGGCTCCTGCTTGAAGGATACGGCAAAGTTATGGGAAGAAAAGGTTTATCTTTAAAGAAAAGGGAATTGAACAATGTTGCTGTTCTTACA
>JASFSF010000295.1:0-4049 GCA_050114555.1 Ignavibacteria bacterium | reverse complement strand
CATCTCTATCCTCATCAACAGTATATCGTAATCTTCTCAGCATTCCCCCGTTTCCGAATGAAGAATAAAAACGTGTGAGTGATTCAAGAGTTACGCCGCATCCTCCCAGTATCATAGAGAGACCCAACCGATTTTTATTCTTTTCAATTTCATAAAATCCGCTTCTGCTTAACAGTAAAATAAATTCTTCCATACCTATTTTACTTAACAGATCTACTGCCGGAATATTGAGTGAATTCGCGAGAGCAAATCGTGCTGTTACCATACCATGATAACTTAAATCATAATTTTCCGGTTCATAGCCGTTAAAATCAGAAGGGATATCAAACAGTTTCATTTTCGGAGTCAATATTCCCTTATCAAACGCGTAAGCATATAATACAGGTTTAAGTGTTGAGCCCGGAGAACGAACAGCCGTTATCCCGTTCACCTGTCCTGAATTCATCTCGTCATAAAAATTTGAGGAACCGCAATATCCAACGACTGAAGAATTTTTATTATCGATAATTAAAACAGCCCCGTTTGTAACACCTTTTGAAGATACACGATTAATATAATTCCACAATATATTTTCAGCAGTCTTCTGAATTTTATAATTCAGTGTTGTTTTAATTTTATTTCCCCTGTATTTGTTTTTAACGAAATAGCTAAAATGAGGAGCATATGAAGGCATTGAATACCGGTTAATATTCACAGGTTCTTTTAAAGCATCTTGTAAATCATCATCATTAAAAATTCCATCTTCAATAAATTTATTTATCAAATTATTTTTCTTCTCGACAGCCCCATCGATACTTCGATCCAATCTTAAATCATTCGGGTTATTTGGAATTACAGATAATAAAATCGCCTGAGATAGGCTCAATTGTTTGGGCGGTCTACTGAAATAAATGTATGAAGCTGCTTTCACACCTTCGATATTGCCGCCGTATGGTAAAAGATTAACATACATCTCCAAAATTTCTTTTTTCGAATAATGCAACTCGATCTGAAATGCACGGACTATTTCAAGCACTTTGTTAAAATAATTTCTTTCCTTTGGTTCCAGCATCCGTGCAACCTGCATAGTTATGGTCGATGCACCGGATGTTCTTTCCCCGGAAACTGCATTATCATACAAAGCCCTGATAATTGAGAGAGGATTTACACCGGAATGGAATAAAAACCATTTATCTTCTTTCTGAATTATTGCTTTAATCAGATTGGGTGAAATTTCATCGAGTGTTGATCTCAATCTCCACTTATCATCATCACTTAAATATGCCGAGAGAATTGTTCCGTCACTTGCAATAATTTCTTTAGAGTAAGATTTTATCTCCGGAATCGGGAATGACAAATCCAGTATAACCAGAGATATAAAGAATAAACCTGTTACTATTGCGATATTTGATTTAAATATTTTTCTTATCAAATCAATCATATGACTTTATAAATCTAATGTGTCATTCTATAAGATTCTTGTTAACCACAAATTACTACATCACACAGGTTAATCAATTTATTTAACAAGATTCCTTCTGAATAGAATTTTTATTTTTACTTTGATTTAACAATAACTTTTCCGGCACCATTGTATGAATGAAATTCACGATCATACATTGCTTCCGCACTAATCACAGGCAGTTCGAATACTCCCTGGTTTACAACACGAAGTAAATAATAAAACTCGCGGGTGTACCTTCTTTCAAGTTTTGTAAATAATAAAAGCCTGTCGTCCCTTATATCCATATATTCAACATTTATAGGATATTTTGGTCTCCAGGATAATTCAGTCGATGCATTTAATCTTGGATTCTCAATTTCAAAACCAGCCGGAATAAGATCGGCAATTACAATATTTTCAGCCGATCTGTCAAAACCCGTTAATGAAATTTTACACACGATTAAATCTCCCTGCGTGAAGATATTATTGGTTATTTTATTACCTGTTTTATAACTGTAATAACTCCTTCGTACATTCATATATGAATCTTCTTCTTTAACCTTTTCATCGACTTTAATTCCCTCCGAATTCCAGAAATAATAAACCTCACCTTTACCTTCAACAGATAAAGTTACATTTGATGACGAAAGTGCTTCATTGTTAAATGTAATATTATTGTTTTTATACTCACCGATGAGTTTACCATCAGCCTTAAGTGTAACTTTCAAATCAGAATCAGACTTTTGACTTGCAGCTTTACCAAGTGCAAGAAAAGTAAATGCTCTTTCCTGTGTTGAATAAAGATTCTCAATTTTACTCGTTAAGAACTTTATCATATAAGGAATCTGCGGACTGGATGGTTCAACTTCCAGCAACACATTCAACATAATTGCATTTGCTCTCGCCTCGGAGTCAAAGTTTCCACCGGTTTGCCTTTCGGGATAAATTGGCTGGAAAGATCCGGGAACAACCTCATAATAAGAATTCCATTTATCCATCAGCGCATAACTGCCAGCAAGCAAGTAGCGTGAATCCGGCGCTAGTAAATGAGGTCTGGCTTTATAATAGTTCATTGTTGAAATATCCCCTTTACCAGCAAGAGCAAGAACATAAAGTGAATAGATAATTTCTTTCCTTGCTATTTTACTAACAGTCCGCATGTTATTCCGATATCTTACATAATCATATGTTTCCTGCTTCTTAGCTTCTCTCGATAAATATGTGAGTAATCTATTCAATACCTCCTGCGAAACTTTAAATCCTGACTTCTGCGCCTCAACAAGGAAATGAGCTGCATAAACTGAACCCCACCAGCTTGTATAAGTTCCACCCTGCCAGTATAACATGGAGCCGTCGTAAGTTTGCAGGGATTCGATTTTCCTGATACCCTCTTTAACATAGTAAACAGGATTTGTTGTTTTATAAAATTCAGGAGCTGAGAGTTTTGCAATATCTTCAAAGTATAACTGCGGAAATAATTTTGATACTGTCTGCTCGATACATCCATGAGGATATCCCACCAGGTATTTCAAATGCTTTGCAAATTTGATTGCCGGGAAATTGCTAATAGTAACAGAAGTGTTTTGTGTACCTGCGAGAAAGTTTTGGAGAATGTTTAACTCAATGCTTTCACCGGCATTAATTGTACCTGATCCTGTTTCAACAACCAGCGGAGAAACCGGTCGGACTCCAATTTCAATTTCTTCTTTTACTTCTGAAGCGTCGGAACTTTGTAGGATGATCTTTCCAATCCCAATTTCCTTCGCATAAATTTTAAAAACTGTCTGCCCTGTTGAATTAGGTGCAATTCTAACCGATCCTTTATCTCCGGATAGAATTTTAATTGCACCTTCAACCTTGAGTGAAAGATTTACATTTGCAGGTCTTTCCGTTGTATTAATTATTGAAACAGGAGCTACAAGTGTATCGTTGATTGAAAGAAAGCGAGGTATTTGCGGTTCAAGGATAATATCTTCGGCAACTTTCATATTAAAATCTGCCGAACCAAACCTTGGACCATCATATGCTACAGCCATTAACCTGATATCGCCATTAAACTGAGGAATTTTAAGCGAAACTTTTACTTCCCCGCTGCTGTTAGTTTTCTTAATTCCACTCCAGAATGACAGCAGTTTGAATCGCTTAGCTTTAACCGGATTGGTTCTCTTCTGCATCTGCCTCATTAGCATTTCATCCCCACCGGGTGATGAACTGAGACTTACTAACTCAGGTAAAAGTAATTTGTAAAGATCGTAGCTGTTTACACCAAGTTTCCGTTTTGCATACATAAAACCGTATGGATCGGGAGTAGCATAATCCTTTATCTGTAATATACCTTCATCAACGGCAGCCAGAGTAATGTAAATATTCTTTTGTGATTCCGTTTTTATAGTTATTTCCTGGGTTGTTCTCGGTTTGATCTTTTCCGGTGCAACTATTATAACGGGTAAAACATTATCGTTCTTCGAAACCTTCAGAGATGCAAATCCATGTCCTACTAAAAACGGTGTTTCTTTTTCAGCCGTATGTTTCTTGAATAAAGTTGCAGTCACATAAACATTAGGAATATGATCATCGTTAAGAGTAAATTCAACTTCAGTCGATTTGTTTTCTACGTTTATGTATC
>JASFSF010000294.1:0-4049 GCA_050114555.1 Ignavibacteria bacterium | reverse complement strand
AATAAGTCAATAATGTATATTTCTCTCACTCATAATGATGAAAATCGTTTTGGTGGAGGAAATAATTCTAAATTAGGTTTAAAAGATGATGGTAAAGAATTACTAAATTATCTTAACAATAAGCAAATAGCTGTTGACCTCTCTCATACTAGCGATGCTCTGGCTCATGATATAATCAATCAAATAAATAAACATAATCTAAACCTGCCAGTCATTGCCAGTCACTCAAATTCTCGATCGGTATTTAATCATGTTCGCAACCTGCCGGATGAGTTAATATCGGAAATAGTTGATCGGAAAGGATTAATCGGAATTAATTTCCTCCGGGCATTTGTTAATTATGAAACACCACATGCTTTAATTGATCACATCGAACACCTGCAAAAATTGGGGTGTTCGAAAGTACTAAGTTTTGGTGCTGATTTTTTCTATACATTCAATCATCCGGATCCAAACAGATTCCCATTTTATTTTAGTGAACATATGAATGCAACAAAATATCAGGATATTCTAAAAGGGCTTGGAAATTTCATGAGTGATGAAGATCTTTCAGCGATTGCCTATAAAAATTTCACAAATTTTATTCAGCGATTATATGCTGCTGGAAGAATTGATACTTTTTGAAAATAATTATCAATTTAATTTTTTCCATAACAAACGAATAAATAATTATGAAAATTATTGATAACGGTTGTCTTGTTACAGATTGGTCTGAAATTAGAGTAGAATCAGTAAATGGTAAGTCAGGTATCTCCCACTCAAAAAAAATTGAATACGGGGAGATCAGGATGAGAACCATAGAATATTCTCCCGGTTATGAAGCTGATCATTGGTGTCCAAAAGGGCATATAATATTTGTTCTGGAAGGTGAGTTAGTAATCAAACTGAAGGATAGAACTGACTATAGAATAAACAAAGGCATGAGTTTTGTTTGCGGGGACAGTGAATCGAATATGCATTCAGCATTTTCAAAAAACGGTGCAACAGTTATTATTATTGATTAATCTGATTAGATTTTGAAAGGGCATCCTTAATCTGTATAGGATTTCATCAGATTGAGAGCAAACATTTCAGGACAATACCAATCTTCTGAATGCATCAAAAATATATCCATTCCTATTTTGATATAACGATTCTCGGAAATATTGGCCTTTATAGCTAATTTTTAGAGGATCAGGTGGTATAGTTCTTGAATCCCGGGGTGAGAATTTAACCAGGATTTCGGATGCTTGCCATAAAATTAGACTATTTCTTGCCTCCGATCGAGGACAAAGAATTAAATCAATACAAAATACTTGCAACGTTAAAAGAATTTGCTGCAGAGTTCCACAAAAGCAAATTATACCCCGCGTTAGCACAGTTGAATCAGATTGATTATATGCTGAATTCATTATTGACGAAGCATATCAGCAAGCCGGTTTCTATACCTAGAAAAATTGAAACACCCGCAGCAGACACTGCCAAAGTGAATTTTCTAAATGGAATAAGTGACAGCAAAGAAGCTCTGGATGCTCTGGATCTTATTAAATGGGCAAAACCAAAAATTGAGAGTACATTAGTAGAAGCAATTGCCATTTATGATTTTGTTTATGAAAATGTATATATCGAATCTATTAAACCGGAACCTGCTTACCGTGATGAAGGTTACTTCATTGTACCTGATTATAAAAATTCACAGTTGTTGATGATTGAATATTTGATTTCCTTTTTCGATTCAAACAATGAACCTGCCCGATCTCTAAAGACAAAACTTATCAACCAGATTACACTGGAAAATATTCACACTTCTATAACTGAAACTGCCTTAAAAATGGTTAACAAGTATGATAATCTTGTAAATCCGGCAATATTTGTATGTAAAACAGTACTGGACTTCCCGTTCTGGGAAACACTTTACCCGATTGCAAAAAGTAAGTTACTTTCTATCCTTACAACTCCTGAGAATAAGTATTTGTATACTTGAATTATTATTCACAAATACAAAGTTTTTTTCCGCAATAATAAATTTAAAAATAACTTATATAGTAATTTTATTCCTATTTATTCAGCTCTTTTTCGATAAGTGAAATAATTTTTTTGCTGTTTGGTTTTGTAACACTTCTGAACCTATCAACAATATTTCCTTCTTTATCTATAATAAATTTCTCGAAGTTCCATTTAATTGAAGACTTACCTGTAACAGGATTATCGGTGAGTATTTCAAAAAGCGGAGATTTTTCCTCACCTTTTACACGAACCTTATCGAACAATTTGAATGTAACTCCGTAACTAAGCGAGCAGAAATTCTGTATCTCTTCATTCGTACCCGGTTCTTGATTTCCAAAATCATTGCAGGGAAATCCAAGTACTTCAAATCCACTGTCTTTGTATTTTTCGTAGATTTCTTGTAATGCTTCATATTGCGGAGTAAAACCGCACTTACTAGCTACGTTTACAATCAACAGTACTTTTCCCATATAGTCGGACAACATCACATCATTTAAATCTATATCTTTAACGGTAATTCCGCTAATGTTTGCTGTATTATCTGATAATGCTGAATTGAACAGCGATGTGGCTGCGAATACAATCATTAAAAAACTCATATTTATCTCTTTAAATATTTTGTGATAAATTACAATTGTAAATGTTCAATTGTAAAATATATTCTCTACCTGTAATTAAAACAAAGGGGAGAGAAATTAAGTTCAAATTTTGAAAGTAACGTAAACCAAGTGTTGATATGATAAATAAAAAAAGATTACGACTTCTCAAAGAGGAAAATGAAAATAATGGGCCTGTCGTTTACTGGATGAGCCGTGATCAGCGGGTAAATGATAATTGGGCTTTACTATTTGGACAGCAGCTTGCCCGGGAAAAATTGAGAAAACTTTTAGTGGTCTTTTCCCTTGTCCCGGAATTCTTAAATGCATCTTTTCGGCAATATGATTTTATGCTGAAAGGATTGATGGAAGTTGAAGCAGAGTTAAAAAAACTGAACATACCATTCCGTATGTTAATTGGAAATCCTTTAAGTGTAATTCCAGAATTTCTGTATAAGCAAAATGCCAGTATTCTTATTACAGATTTTGATCCGCTGAAGATTAAGACAAGTTGGAAAGAGAAGGTTTCGAGACAAATAAAAATTCCGTTTTACGAAGTTGATGCTCATAACATCGTACCTTGCTGGATTGCTTCAGATAAATTGGAATTTGGTGCATATACAATTAGACCAAAAATTCAAGATAAATTACCTGAATTCCTGGATGAGATTACACAACTTCAGACAATGAATACAAGTAATAATAATTTGGGAGATGAAACAAATTGGAAACTAGTTTATGATTCAATAAAAGTTGATCGGAGTGTTAAACCTGTAGATTGGATTAAACCCGGTCAAACAGCTGCGCTAATTACTTTAAATGGTTTTCTGGAGAACAAGATTAACAAATACTCTGGAGTAAGAAACGATCCGAACCAGAATGCGCTTTCTAATCTATCACCATACTTGCATTTTGGTCAAATTTCTGCGCAACGAATTGTGTCAACGATTAATGAAATGGGAATGAATAATATGGCAGAAGCATTTTTAGAAGAATTAATTGTCAGGAACGAACTGTGTGATAACTTCTGTTTTTACAATTCAGGTTACGATTCATTCGATGGATTTCCAGATTGGGCGAAAAAGACATTGAATGAACATAGAAAAGATAAGAGAGAATTTGTGTATTCATTAGAGGAATTTGAGAATGCTGAAACTCATGAAGACTTGTGGAATGCTGCACAAACGGAGATGGTGAGTACAGGTAAAATGCACGGATATATGAGAATGTATTGGGCAAAGAAAATCCTTGAGTGGAGTAAATCCCCGGAAGAAGCATTAAGAATAGCTATCTATTTAAATGATAAATACGAACTTGATGGCAGAGATCCAAATGGATATGCAGGATGTGCCTGGGCAATTGGCGGATTACACGATAGAGCCTGGAAAGAGAGACCGGTTTACGGTAAGATTAGATATATGAATCGGAATGGTGCAAAACGTAAATTTGATGTTGAAAAATATATTG